>DVGR01000033.1 GCA_018712605.1 Candidatus Choladousia intestinigallinarum | reverse complement strand
GCGCGATAAAGAAAATAGAAAATAATCACGAAAAAATAGAAGGAAATACCAGCGATATTGACAATAAATTAGATGCATTGTAAAATTATTTTTGTCATTTTACAGCGGCGGGCTGTATATATCTAAAGTGTATTCAGGGCGGTGTATGGAGAGTGGTACGCCGCCGATGGCATAGGAGGATGACTATGAGGATTATAAAAACAAAAAATTACGAAGAGCTTTCCAGAAAAGCTGCGGATCTGATCAGCGCCCAGATTTTGATGAAGCCGAACTGTGTTCTGGGACTTGCCACTGGCGGAACTCCAGTGGGGACGTACCGCTGTCTCATTGAAAAGTATAAAAGGGGAGATCTGGATTTCTCTGCAGTGACGTCCATCAACCTGGATGAGTACAGAGGAATTGAGAGGGAGAATCCCCAAAGCTACTGGTATTTTATGCATGAAAACCTTTTTAACCATGTAAACATTTCTCCAGAACGGGTAAATGTGCCTGACGGAAGGAACCTGAACGCTCAGGAGGAATGCGCCAGGTATGACCGGGTAATTGAAAATCACGGTGGGATTGACCTTCAGCTTTTGGGAATCGGGCTGGACGGCCATATTGGATTTAACGAGCCGGGCCCGGCGTTTGTGCTGGAGACCCACTGTGTGGATTTGGAAGAGAGTACCATTGAAGCCAACAAGAGGTTTTTTGAAAGCAGGGATCAGGTGCCAAGACAGGCGTATACAATGGGAATCCGTGCGATTATGCAGGCGAAAAAGGTTGTGATGATCGTAAATGGAAAGAACAAGGCCGAGATTGTGAAAAAATCATTTTTCGGACCGGTGCTCCCGGAAGTCCCAGCTTCTATTCTGCAGCTCCATCCCGATTTTATTCTGATTGGGGATGAAGAAGCATTTTCAGAGATTGAGGATTGACTATGAGAATTACTGGCGCAAAAGTATTTGAGAAAGAGGGACATTTTTCCGGGAGAGATTTGTTTACAGAAGGGCAGCGGATCTGCGGCCCCTCTGAGGAAGCCGGAAGGGAAACGATAGAGGCCGGGGGGCTGTATGCCATTCCCATGCTGGTGGATATTCATTTTCACGGCTGCGACGGCGTGGATTTCTGCGACGGAACGGAGGAATCCATACAGAAGATTGCGGATTATCAGCTTAAGAGCGGCATAGGGGCTATATGTCCTGCTACTATGACTTACCCGGAAGAGCGGCTGAGGGAAATTGCCCGTGGGGCTGCGGCTCATGTAAATCAGGCGGGAGCTGATTTGGTGGGGATTAATATGGAAGGCCCTTTTATTAATATTCAGAAAAAGGGCGCACAGAACGGGGCATACGTTCAAAAGCCGGATGCGGCAATGTTTAAAAGGCTCCAGGAGAGCGCAGGCGGTCTTTTTAAACTTTGCGACATAGCCCCAGAAGTAGAAGGAGCCATGGAGGTGATCCAGGAGATTTCCTCACATACAGTGATTTCTTTGGCCCACACGTGTACCAGCTATGAGACGGCCAGGGAGGCTTTTGAAAGGGGAGCTTCTCATGTGACCCATCTTTATAACGCCATGCCGGGGATCAGCCACAGGGAGCCGGGCCCGGTGATTGCTGCATTGGAAGCTGGGGCGGAGGTAGAACTGATCGCCGATGGGATTCACATTCACCCGGCTATGGTGCGGACGACTTTCCGGCTGTTCGGGGATGACCATGTGATCCTGGTCAGCGACAGTATGATGGCTGCGGGCCTGCCGGATGGAAACTATTCCCTGGGGGGCCAGGAGGTTACGGTGCAGGGCCCCAAGGCGGTTCTGACCCATAATCCGGAAACGATTGCCGGGAGTGTGACGAATCTCATGGATTGTGTGAGGACGGCTGTGCTGAGGATGGGTATCCCTCTGGAAAGCGCAGTGAAAGCCGCCAGCGTGAACCCGGCCAGAAGCATCGGAATAGATGCGGATTACGGAAGCCTTGGAGATGGGAAGCTGGCTAATATCCTTCTCGTGGATGAAGAACTCAGGATTGTGCATATGATACACAAAGGGATAAAAATATATTGATGATCAAAAGGAGGAAATAAGAATGTTATTTGATTTACAGCAGATTCTTGAGCTGGCAGATGCCAAAAAGATTGCGGTGGGGGCTTTTAACGTAAATACGCTTCAGGGCGTCCAGGCCGTACTGGAGGCTGCCGAAGAATTAAAGCAGCCGGTGATTCTCCAGTTTGCTCCCGTACACGGCGCATTTATTGATCTGGATATTCTGGGGCCCATTATGGTAGATCTTGCGGAGAAGGCCCAGGTGCCGGTCTGCGTGCATCTGGATCACGGGGAAGAGCTCTCCATTCTGCACCAGGCTCTGGAGATTGGGTTTACCTCTGTTATGTATGACGGCTCTATGCTTCCCTATGAGGAGAATGTGGCCTACACCCGTCTGGCTGTAGACATGGCGGCTGAGTACGGCGCTTCTGTGGAAGCGGAGATCGGAGCTATGGGAAGAGAAGAATTTTCAAGCCTTGGTGAATCAGGAGAAGCGGAAGCCTTATCCAGCACCTATACAGATCCTGACCAGGCGGAAGAGTTTGTGGATGAGACAGGGGTGGATGCCCTGGCCTGCTCCTTCGGTACGGTGCATGGTCTTTATCTTACGGAGCCCTGCTTGGATTTTGAGAGAATCAAGGAGATTCGGGATAAGATCGGCATTCCCATCGTCATGCACGGCGGATCCGGCGTCAGCGATGAGGATTTCCGCAAATGTATTGAGAATGGGGTTCGCAAGATCAACTACTATACATACATGGCAAAGGCAGGAGGAGAGTATGTAAAAGAAATGCTCTCAAAGTCAGAGGGTCCTGCATTCTTCCATGACATCAGCGTGTGGGGAAAAGAGGCCATGAAGGAAGACATTAAAAAAGCGATTAAAGTATTTTCTAATCTATAAGAAAATGCAGCAGGAACAAAGGATATCCAGAAGGCGCTGTGCCGGGGGGGATCCTTTTTCTGCGAAAAATAAAAAAACTATAAATTATTTCTTGACAGATTCTATATGTTAGCATATACTAACATACGTCAGAGAGATATTGGAATAGATTTATTATGTACGCAGTGCCGGCACAGGATGGTCGGCGCATGTGGGTAAGAAAGGGTAATGGATATGACGTTACTGGATGCCAGAGAGGGCGAAGAATACATCGTAAAGGAAATTGATACAGATGATGATGAGCTGACAGCGTTTTTATTTTCTCTGGGCTGTTACAGCGGCGAACCGATCACTGTGGTTTCCCATCTGAAGGGCGGCTGCGTGGTTTCCATTAAGGACGGGCGCTACAATATTGATACTGATTTAGCGCAAGCTATTT
>DVGR01000032.1 GCA_018712605.1 Candidatus Choladousia intestinigallinarum | reverse complement strand
AAAGAAGTAATGGACGCCGATATCCCGTCCGCCAAAGGTTCCCCGTAGAAAGCGGATCTGGCCGTAAAGATCAGAGGCATCAGGCAGACGATTCCAAAATACAAACTCTTTCTGATCAGAGACAAGCTCAGGGAAATCCTGGTCATCCCCAGCGCCGTCAGGCTGTCCACAAAAACGTACTGAAAGCTTAGGGGGATTATCATCATGGTAAACACCTGGATTCCCCATACAGCAAGATCCTGATATTCCGTGTTTGATGTGAAAATCCTCACAAAATAGTGAGGAAGAACCCTGGAAATCAAAAACATCATCCCGGTAAATCCCAGGCAGAGCATAAGCGCCCAGAAAACCGTTCCCCTGATTCTTTCTGGCTTATTCGCTCCGTAATTATAGCTGATCAAAGGCTGCGCTCCCCCTGTAATTCCCAACATAGGTGAAGTGATGAGAAGCATGTAGCTCTGTACTATAGTTGCGGCCGTGATCAGCGTATCGCCATATGTCTCCCCTCCGTAATGCTGAAGAACTGCATTCAGGGCGATCAGGATAATACTGTCCGTAGCCATGATCAGAAACGGTGAAAATCCAATTTTCACAATTCTTTTTGCTATGTATAGCTGGGGCTTTACAAGTCCCAGCGGCACTCTCATTTTCTTTCGTCTCAGAGTAAACAGCACAAAAAAGCAGGACGCCATCTGCGCAAGGACAGTAGCTGCCGCCGCCCCTCCGATATCCATATGGAAGGTAAAAATAAAAACAGGATCAAGCGCAATATTTACAGCCGCTCCAATAAGCGTTGTCAGCATCCCCAGCCCTGGAAATCCCTGGGCTGTAATAAAGTAATTCATTCCCATAGAAAGCAGGGCAAAAAAGGTGCCGGCAGTGTAAATAGTCAAGTACGTATCTGCATAGGGAAAAATGTCCCTGCTGGCTCCGAACCATCGAAGAAGCTGTTCCTTGGACAGAAGGAAAACTGCCGTCAGCAGAGCCGATAAGATCAGCAGCAGAGAAAAGCTGTTGGCCAATATCTGTCTGGCTTTTTTATCCTCCCCCGCACCCAAACGGACAGAAAAAAGCACGGAGCCTCCAATCCCAATCAGCGTACCGAAGGAAGACAAAAGTGTAAGAATCGGAGCGCAGACCCCTATTCCCGCCAGGGAATCCGCTCCGATCACCGGAATATTTCCTACATAGATTCTGTCCACAATACTGTAAAGCACATTGACAAGCTGTGCCAACATAAAGGGAACCGATGTCTTCACCACAAGAAGCGGGACAGAGTCTCTGCCAAAATCATTTGTCTTCTTCATTTGTATCTCCTGCTTCCTCCAGATAGCAGCAAATCAGCTTAAATGTATTTCTGACTCCGTCCTTATGGCTTCTCTCATATCCATGGCTGGCGTAAACTCCCGGTCCGATTAGTCCGTGGCGAATGTCATTTCCCGCATTCAGCGTTGCCTCCACGTCCGATCCGTAATAGGGATAAATATCTACAGCAAAATCAATACTGTTCTCCTGGGCCACCTGAATCATCCGGCGGACCACCTCATAGCTGTAGGGGCCCCCGCTGTCCTTGGCACAGATAGAAACTTGGCGCTCTGTGCATTCCATCCCTTCTCCCACACAGCCCATATCCACGGACCATGCTTCCGTTACCCCTGCAGGACAAGGTGACGCTCCCCCGTGCCCCACTTCTTCAAAAATCGTAAAATGCGCATATACTCTGCGTGCAGGCACAACCCGATTTTCCTTCAGGTATTTCCCTACCGCCATCAAAATCCCGGCAGACAGCTTATCATCCAGAAATCTGCTCTTGATATAACCGCTCCCTGTTACCCGGGTACGCGGTTCAAAGCACACGTAATCCCCGTTCATAATTCCCAAAGCCTTTACATCCTCTTTGGAATTTACGTTCTCATCGATTACCACTTCCAGAGTGTCCCAGTCTCTCTTTACTGTATAGTCCCCGTTTACATGTACAGACGCATTCAAAAGCTGGCAGGTTCCCTCATAAATCTGTCCAGCTTTCGTAAGAATCCGGCAGTTTTCCGCCTCCGCATTTTCCGGACGCATTCCTCCCACAGGAGTCAGCTTCAGCCTGCCGTTCTCTTTGATCTGGTGTACCATGGCCCCCAGAGTATCACAGTGAGCCTCCAAAAGCAGGGCATCTTCACAGTTCTCACCGCCGAAATCCGCAAAAACTCCTCCCTTATTCGTCCTTTCAGCCTTTATTCCAAGCCGCCCAAATTCCTTTAACAGATAGTTCGTCACCTTTTCTCCATAACCGGAAGGACTGTCAATCTCCAGCAGGCGCCTGGCCTGCTCCACAGCGTATTCTGTATAATCATCCCACTTCACATTCTTCAGACTTTCCATGTCTCTCCCTCCATCCCTCTTAAGAATAAATTGAATCCTCTCCTAATATAATCTCTGTCTTAAAAAATGTCCATAGAGAATTCCGCCAATGAGAAGCACATCATACTTCTTAAAAGGACAGGAAGGCCGGTATCATCAAAATCGCCAGTACAATCCCCAGCATCATCATCATTGGGAGAAGTAGTTTTGTCCCGGCCCTTTCTCCTATCTTTTTAGCCTGGTTTTTCCTCTGTACCATTGAATCAGCAGCTTCTTTTTCCAGTAATTCCGTCAGTCCCGCCGATCCCTTTTTCAAATTCTGTGACAGTACGGATCCCAGGCGGATGTACTCTGGAAGCTGGCACCGTTTTCCGAATCTCTCATACGCCTCCGCTTCCGGGATTCCGCTGTGCATTTCATGGCACGCATAGGCCATTTCCTCATATACGTACCGGATCCGAGCGGTTTTTCCTCGGTTTTTCTGATACTCCTGCACAATCCTGGAAAATGTTCCTTTTATGGTAAGCCCCGCTCCCAAAAGCATGGTCATCTTCCACATGAGATCCGGGTAGTCCAAAAGAAGCTGGTTTCGTCTGGTTTCCGCCCTTCTGTGAACCTGCTGATCCATCTGGACATAAATGCACAGAACTGCCACTGCGGTCAGGGCCAATACCGAGGATACAGGGTCCTGCTGCTGCCTGTACCATACCAATCTTTGTCCCGCCGCCTCGCTGGGGAGCAAAAAAGACTCTTCCTGGCTGGCCGCTTCATCTGCCTCGGCAGCTTTTTCTTGAATGCTCTGTATCAGCGCTTCCTCTTCCGTAAGTATTGATGGATAGACTTTCGCCCCTGTCGTATAATAAGATTCCTCCCCCTGGCAAGTGAGGGCGGCCTGTATCTCCACCAATACGCCGTCCTCTTCCGTAATCTCCCCGGGATTACCCTCTTCGTCCAGAATTCCGTAAGGCGAAACCGTCCAGCTTGCCTGTACGGCTCCATCCGCCAATGTATCCGGAAACACAAGGCTTTCCCTCACTTGATCCAAAGACGGATTTTTCCCGGGCAGTACCCGCTCCAGCTCTTCTTCCGCCTCCGCAAGCAATTTCCTCTTCTCATCATCCGTGTACTTCCTGGACTGGACAGTCACCCGCAGCGGCCCTAACTCTTCATTCCCGGCTTTCACAGTAAGTTCCTCTGTACGGTCTCCCTCTCCGTATGACGGCCGCAGAAGCGTCTGGTTCTCCACCTCTTCGTCCCCCGCTCCTGGAAGCACTGCGCATAAAAGAGCCAGGGCACTCCCGGAAAACAACACTGCGGCACACAGAGCGATCTTTTTCGTATAGAATTTTCTTACCTCTGCCTTTCTTCCCGCTGAAAGAGCCGCAAGCTCCCTGGCAACCAGACTTTTCCCCCGTCTCTCTATTCCTCTTTCCAGCAGCCTGGCCGCCCCCTCACTCATATTTAAAAAAGGATTTTTCATTCTGCGCCCCCCTACACTTCAATATCCACAATACTTTTTCCCCAGGCATACGCCGCCGCATATACCATAAGGCAGATAGCCATGACTGCGCTTCCCGTCATGTTTCCGTACATCCCATCCAGAAATTCCGGCGAGGTGAGCCTGATATATCCCAAGATCAGCAGCGGAACTGCACTCATTATATCCTGCTCCATAACTTTCCCTGCCAGACAGGTTTCGATCTCTAATAAAGTCTCCTGCTTCTGACGTATGCAGGAGCATGTATTCCGAATCACAGACAAAAGGTCTCCCCCCGTCCTCCTTGCGGTAAGGAACACTTCCGCAAAGCTCTGGATATCCTCCACACCGCTTCGCTTGCCCAGATCCATAAAGAGCTGCTCCATGCTGCGGTTCATTTCTGACTGATTTACCAAAAGCTGAAATTCACGGATAATAAAGCTTTCCTCCGTATAAATCCTGCGAAGCTCCTTCCACGCTTCCCTCACCGCATTTTCAATAGAATAGCCGGCGCTGAGAGAGGCGGCCGTCATCTGTATACCCTCCAAAAACTGACGTGCCATCTCCTGCTTTCTGGCTTTCAGAAGACGTTTCCTTTTATCCTTAAAAAAGACAGGCAGGCCCGGAAGAAGAATCAGAAAAGCCCGAAAAGAAGAAAAGAAGAGAAAACTGATGATTCCATCCAGGAGAATGTACTGGAAAGCTCCCAGGAACATTTCTTTTTTTGAAAAATGATACTTTGTATAATTCTGTCTCAGACGTCCTCTTACGGGCCGTACCCGGCTCTCTGAAGCTTCTGGACGCTGGAAAGTTCTGCCGTCCGCACCAGACTGCCCTGTATGTTTCCCCAAGAATCCACCCCCTGTTCCCGGAATTGGAATAAGCTTCTGGTGCTGATCTCCCCTGTGGAGGAATCGTAGCCCAGGATCTCCAGAATCTCCAGAACTCTCCTGCTCTTATCTCTGAGCCTTCCCAGATGCACCATAATGTCAATACCGGAGGCAATCTGCCTCCGCACAGCCTGAATGGGGATCTCCATCCCCATAAGAACCATGGTTTCCAGCCTTGACAGCATATCCACAGGGCTGTTGGCATGGCCTGTGCTGATGGATCCGTCATGCCCTGTATTCAATGCCTGAAGAAGATCTATAGCTTCGCTTCCCCGTATTTCTCCAATCAGGATTCGATCCGGGCGCATCCGAAGACTGGCCCGAATCAGATCCCGAATTGTCACCGCCAGCTCCCCCTGGGCGTTGGCGTTTCTAGCCTCCATTCTCACCAGGTTCTTCACCCCCTGAAGCTGCAGCTCCGCATTATCTTCTATGGTGATAATTCTCTCGTCCTTTGGGATAAAGTTTGACAAAGCGTTCATAAAAGTAGTTTTGCCTGCTCCTGTCCCTCCTGAAATAAAAATATTGTACCCGGAACACACCAGCTTCTCCAGAAAATCAACGGCCTCTCTGGAAACTGCCCCCCAGCGGATTAGCTGCTCCATCATCACCGGCCGGTCAGGAAACCGCCGTATGGTGACAATCGGGCCATTCAGCGCTACCGGAGGCAGCACGATATTGACTCTGGCTCCATTCTCCAGCCTGGCGTCCACAATGGGGACTGCTTCATTGATCACACGATTGCACTTAGATACAATCTGCTGCACAAGATCCTCCAGCGTCTCTTTGGATGCAAAGGTCTTTCCCCACTTCAAAAGCTGGCCTCCCCGTTCAATGAAAATCCCTTCCGTTCCGTTCACCATAATTTCTGTTACAGAATCATCGTCCACCAGCTCCTGAAGTATATCCAGTCTTCTGACTGAATTAAAAAGCTCCCTGCGCAGTTCATTCCTCTCCGACAGCCGTATGTAAACCTCCAGCCCCGTTTCCAGAATCAAGTCGTCAATTTTCCTGTAAATCTCATCATCCTGAATCTCTCTGTATTCCTCCAGCTCTTCTATTAACTTCTCCCGCAGATACGTAAATTTACTGCTGTTCATCTCCATGCTCCTCCTCCCACAAAAGCTTTCGTACAAATCCGCCCATCTCTCCCCATACAAGCTGCTGGGTGATGTCTCCGCCGTCTCTGGACAGAGCCTGGTTTGGAAGCTGGAGCCTGGTAATTTTGTCTTCCAGCCCCTCCATATCCAGCATCCCTGACAGCTTGTAGAACTGAGCCGCCTTAGCTGTGGAAATGAGATCCTCTTGAATCGGCATATAGATCCTATGGCAGGCTCCCAGAATCTGAAAAAGCTCGTCTACCTGGTGGGAGAGATCCAGAATCACCACATCATACTCACAGTAGGCAAGGATCTCCCCCAGGAAGCTTAACCATTCCTGCCCCGTCACGTCCCGGATATCCGCCGGGGAAAGGGCTGGCGGAATATAGGAAAGTTCATGGAAAGTCTGAATCACAGAATTCAGCTTATAGACCATGCTTCCCTCTTTCTGTCTGGAAAAATAGATGAGATCCGAAAGATCCGCCCTGTACCTGATTCCAAAAAGCTCTTCAAAACCGGAAAACGCTTCAAAATTTATATACAGCACCTGCTTAGTCTCCGCCAGGATCTCTCCCAGGGCCAGGGCAAAGCAAGTTTTTCCCGTCCTTCCCGCCGGGGAGTACACCCCCAGCACCTTTGTCTTTTTAGAAATCATGGGAAAGACCTGGGCCTGTCTCTCCCCTGCCGAGTAATACTCCATTACCTCTGACACAAGGGCATCTGAAGACTGGTACTTATAGACAAAGGGATATTCCTCCAGATCCTGAAGCATCTCCCCCTCAGACAGAATAATAATACGGTTTACGGGAAGTTCCCGTATCTCATTGCACATGGCCCTGGTAGAGATCAGCAGAATCTCCAGGGAATTTTTTCTTGCAAAAGCCACAAGACTCTCCACATTTGTAAATGCCTGTACCTCAAAAGGCGTGCTTTTCTTTTCATTCAGATAATCCATAAGGCTGCAGGCATAAGACGCCTCCAAATCGCAGACTGCAAAAATACTCTTTTTCAATAGATACCTCCCAGATAAAAAATAGTTCCCAGCAGAACCGGGACAGAAAAACAAAACCGGTCTCCCTCCAGCGCTCCGGAAGCATAAGGCTTCCACTGCCGTGTCTCACCGTACTCCCTGATATAATCCAGGAAGAAAAAAATCCGCCGCCAGATGCTCTTATTTCTGTATATTAGATACACACACCAGACGCCGCCGAAAAAGATGGACCAAACCACGCATTGAAAGCATTCTCCCGGCGTCATAAAAGCCCCCACGGCGCAGAGCAGCTTAATATCCCCGGCTCCGATCATGCGGAAATAATACAGCCAGCCCAGCAGCAGCAAGGGGAGCAGCACACTTGCCATAGAAAAGACAATGCCAATTCCCCCTCTGTATGCACCCTGAAATACGAGACCGCAGCAGATCCCCCCTGCGCTCAGTGCATTAGGGATCCTCCCTTTTCTTAAATCCCAGATAGCCCCCGTCCCCGCAATAACCGAAAGGGACAGAAACTGAAGTTGCGCTAACCCATGAAATCCCTCCTTTTGAAAAACATCCAGAACGCAAAGCAGAAGCAGTTTGAGCCTCCGGTGGATTGCAGAGGCGCACATAAGAAGGTGCCACACATTGCATGACTTGCGCCTCCCAGCAAAAATGCCGGCGGCATTCATAAATCTGCATAATTATAACTATGTCTGAATAATGATTGGAAACGTATGCAGAAACACATACGCTTTGATTAAGAGAAACAGATTTGTTTTTTGAAGTATCTATATTATACCATCATTTTGTGATTTGTAAATATCTTTTGAGAATATTTTTTACTTCTTTTTCCTGTTATTTTTTCTGTTTTTTCTGTTCCGCAAAGAAAAAGTTTGCGTTACACTTTTTTCTAGTGTATAATAATTCCGTGTGTGTAAGTTTCTGTTTAAATATTGCACCTGATACTGCGCAGCGTTAAATCGTCAGCACTGCAAAGGTGCAGAGTATTTGATTCCTGCGGCCGTCAAAAAAATCTTTCAATCTGCCGGCAGCAGACAGAAAAGCACCACGGCACTGAAATCTTGATTACGAAAGGGGCAGTTTAGTATGTCTTACACAGAAGAGATCTACGAGCGGGTAGTTGCTCAGAATCCGGGCGAGCCGGAATTCCACCAGGCAGTAAAAGAAGTCCTGGATTCTCTGAAACTGGTAATTGACGCAAACGAAGAAAAGTACCGGGCAGTCAGCCTGCTTGAGCGCCTGGTTGAACCGGAAAGAATCATTTCTTTCAAGGTTCCGTGGGTTGATGACAACGGCAAGGTGCAGGTAAACAAAGGATACCGTGTACAGTTCAACAGCGCAATCGGACCTTACAAGGGCGGTCTGCGTTTCCATCCCTCAGTAAACCAGAGCATTTTGAAGTTCCTTGGCTTTGAGCAGATCTTCAAAAACTCCCTGACCGGGCTTCCCATCGGCGGCGGCAAGGGCGGTTCCAATTTTGATCCCAAAGGAAAATCCGACCGGGAGGTTATGGCTTTCTGCCAGAGCTTCATGACAGAACTTTCTAAATATATCGGAGCCGACCAGGACGTTCCTGCCGGAGATATCGGCGTAGGCGGAAGAGAGATCGGCTATCTGTACGGCCAGTACAAACGCCTGACAGGACTGTATGAGGGCGTTCTCACAGGAAAAGGCCTCACCTGGGGCGGTTCTCTTGTTCGTACACAGGCAACCGGCTACGGACTGATCTATATTCTGGATGCAATGCTGAAGGATCACAATATGGAGCTGGCCGGAAAGACAGTTGTTGTATCCGGTTCCGGAAATGTTGCTATCTACGCAACAGAGAAGGCACAGCAGCTTGGCGCAAAGGTAGTGGCTCTCAGCGATTCCAACGGATACGTATATGATCCCAACGGCATCAACCTGGATGTAGTAAAAGAGATCAAGGAAGTACGCCGCGGCAGAATCAAAGAGTATGCCGATGCAGTTCCCGGCTCTGTTTATACAGAAGGAAAAGGCATCTGGACCATCAAGTGCGATATCGCTCTTCCCTGCGCAACACAGAATGAGTTGAATCTTGAGGACGCAAAGACCCTTAAGGCTAACGGCTGCTTTGCTGTAGCAGAAGGCGCTAATATGCCTACCACCAGAGAGGCCACCGACTACCTCCTGGCAGAAGGTATGATGTTCCTTCCCGGAAAAGCTTCCAACGCTGGCGGCGTAGGTACCTCCGCTCTTGAGATGTGCCAGAACAGCATGCGCAGAAGCTGGACCTTCGAGGAAGTAGATGAGATGCTGCAGAAGATGATGAATGATATCTACTCCAAGATCTCCGATGCCGCAAAGCGTTACGGTGTTGAAGGAAACTACGTAACCGGTGCGAATATCGCTGGATTTGAGAAGGTTGCTGACGCTATGATCTCTCAGGGAACAGCTCTGTAAAGCTGTCTCCCGCCGAAAAATCGACCACATTTATAATGCTATGCAAAAGGTTCGCCGATTGCATAGCATTTTTATTATCAACGAAAAGGTCTTTATCCTCGGTTAGTACCGACGTATATGTATCTAACATCTCATCAATTTCTTTGCGGTGCGACACGAATCTCTTTGATTTTAGCAAGTAAATTTTCACGCTTTTGTTTTGATATGTTCGTACTCATTGCTTGTCCTCCGTTTGTTTCTTAATCAATTTTGCCTGTAAAATATCCCTTTGCATAATTAACTCTCCAACAACCTGATCATTTGTTGCCTGATTAAACGATATAGATGATACGGAAAGCCTTATGGAAGTAGCCACAGCTATATCTTCGTCGCATATTCTTAATTCTTGTATTTTTTTAATTGCATGTTCTCTATCAAGTAAACCAAATTTTTGATAATTACAAATAATATTTTCTCTTTCTACTATATCCTTCATAATTGATTCTTGGTCAAATATATCTTTAACAGGATTGCTCATTATAACTTCCTCCATACTACATCCACTCGTTATTGGCAGCATACCATTGTTCTGTAAACTCTTTTCTTCCCACCGCTGCTATAAACGGTTTTGCTAGGAAATCCTTTATTTTTTTCAGCACGGTACTGTAATCATCCGTTTTGGAGTCGATTTTACGGACAAAAGCTCTCCATTTCTTCTGCATTGCTTCGTCATTATCAAAAGCTGTAATTTGCCGAAACTGTTCAAGTGTGAAGCTATGTCCACGATTTTCAAAAGTCTTTCTTAATGCTTCTGTTAACGTCGCTCCATCGAAATCAAACTTATTTGCAAGATAATATATATCATAGTAATCTTTCATTCTACTAGAGAACTCCATAAGGCTAAGGATAGCGTCAATCTTTTCGGCTATCGTTGTTTCAAGAGAATAGGTGTTTACTATCGGTGCGATAAAATCATCAAGCTGCGTCGGAATTTTTCGTTTTTCCTGTTTTGGTACAATGACATCACCAATGCCGAAGTCAATACTGAATGGAGTTCTTGTATTCTTAATATGGGCATTTATCGATGCGCTAATACCCGCATATTTTTTTACAACAGCAATAGGTGCAATACCCTTTATTTCAAAAGTAATAAAATCATTTCCTGTAGGGGTAACTATAATTTCTTCTAATACAGATTTT
>DVGR01000031.1 GCA_018712605.1 Candidatus Choladousia intestinigallinarum | reverse complement strand
AGGATGAGGATGACTATCAGGACTACGTAGACGAGACGGTACGGGCGGTTACAGAAAATTTCGATCTGGAAGAATCGGAGATTCGGGACAGGATTTCCGATGAAAAGACGAGAGAGAGCCAGTATCAGATTCTTCTTAAAAATGTTACAGAAGAACAGAAAGACGCATATGAAGATTACGTCTCCCTGGATAAGGACAGAGATCTTTCGGACTCAGAGAGAAGAGATCTGGAGCATGTGGTGGGGATCTGGTTTGAGGAACAGTACCAGCGCCAGTATCCTATGGGGAGTCTGGCCAGCAGTGTCATCGGATTTTCCAACGACAGCGACGATGGAATCTGCGGGCTGGAATCTTACTATGACAGTCTGCTGAACGGGACAAATGGCCGTGTCTATGGTTATCTCAATGAGAGCCAGGAGTATCAGAGAAGAACCATTGCTCCGGAAAACGGACATACCCTGGTGACTACCCTTGATACCAATATACAGCAGATCGTCCAGAAACACATTGACGCTTTCGATGAGACCTACGGGGAAGATCTGGATGACGGGACGGCCAAGCACGGGGCGGCCAACATCGGCGTGGTGGTGATGGATCCCAACAGCGGCGGGATTATGGCTATGGGTACAAACTCAGAATTTGATCTGAATGATCCCCAGGATCTGGACGATTGGTATACGCTTTCAGAGCAGAACTCCATGAGTGAAGAAGAGTATGTGGAAGCGCTGAATGCTCTGTGGAGCAACTACTGTGTCAGCGAAGCCTTTGAGCCGGGTTCCACGGTAAAGCCTGTTACAGTGGCCTCTGCCCTGGACTGCGGAGCGGTGACGACAGATTCATATTTTTACTGCGATGGCGGAGAGTTCATTACAGATACGCAGATCAACTGTGACAATATATACGGACACGGGGATGAGAGCCTGGGGGACGCCCTGAAGAATTCCTGCAACGATGCCATGATGCAGATCGGATTCAAGATGGGAGGAGCCACCTTCCGGGAGTATCAGTCCTTATTTAACTTTGGAAAGCTTACGGGAATCGATCTTCCCAACGAAAATACAGGTTCTATTCACACGGAAGAGACTATGAATGAGGTGGAGCTGGCTACGGATACTTTCGGCCAGGGATTTACCTGCAATATGATTCAGGAAATTACAGCCTTCAGCGCCGTAGTGAATGGAGGATATTACTACCAGCCCCATGTAGTCAGCAAGGTTCTGGATGAGGATGGAAGAGTGGTTCGCAGCATGGACGATCTTCTGCTGAAACAGCCTGTGTCCACGGAAGTCTCTGAACTCGTCAGAAGCTACCTGGAACGGGCGGTACAGGATGGAACCGGACGCAAGGCCCAGGTTCCCGGCTACAGAGTGGGAGGAAAGACCGGTACGGCGGAGAAATTCGACCCGGAGACAGGCGTACGATCCACAGAGCGGTATCTGGTGTCCTTCATAGGGGCCGTGCCTATCAACGATCCCCAGGTGGTAATCTACGTGGTAGTGGACGAGCCGAATGCAGACGAGCAGGCCAACAGTACCTTTGCCCAGACTTTGTTCAGGGATATTGCCACTGAGGTGCTGCCCTACATGGAAATCTATCCCACCGAGGAGGTTACGGACGAGCTTTTGGCTTATCTGGGCCTGACCAGGGAGGATGTGGCAGATGGGGCAAAGCAGACCTTTGACGCCTTTGACACATACGGAAATTATTATAAAGGCGCATATGTAAATGACGACGGCACAGTAGTCAGCGCTGACGGCGTTCCCATTGAGGGGGCATATGTGGCGGAGGACGGCACGGTTTACGATGGATACGCCAATCCGGTAGCCACCCTGGAATCCGGCAATAACGATGACGATCTGGATCCCACAGCGGACAATCCCAACATCCCGGGGCCGTTGGCTTCCCAGGAGGGAGACGGAGAGGATACCTCTGTCTGGGACGGCACCGTCACAGATGAAGAGCTGGAGGAGGGAGCCTCCGCAGAATAAAGTCAGAACGCAGCAAGTGCGGCAAATTAAATGTAACACCCTGCGGGTATACCTTTATTGCCGCAGTAAATGCGGCAAAAAAGAAGTTATAACATATCCTCATAAAAGGAATAATACACTGTATTAAGACTTTTATGAGGATTCTTTCTTTTATTCATGGAGAAAACAAGAACCTTTCACAGGAAAAAGACAGTCCTTCTCTTTTTTCTGTGTTTTTTCGCTCTCTGTTTTCTGGGGGGCAGGCTGGCGAAGCTGATGGTGGCGGAGTCAGAGTATTATGCGGAGCTGGCCCAGGATCTTCATGAGCGGGAGCGGGAGATCAAGGCGGAGCGGGGAAGGATTCTGGATGCAAATGGAGTCGTGCTGGCGGACAACCGGACAGTTTGTACCATCTCTGTGATCCACAGTCAGATAACAGATCCTGAGCAGGTAATTGAGGTGCTGTCCCGGGAGCTGGATCTGGATCAGGAGACGGTGCGGAAACGGGTGGAGAAGGTCAGCTCCATAGAGAGAATTCAAAAGAACGTGGAGAAAGAAGTGGGGGACAGAATACGAAATTACGGTCTGGCCGGAGTGAAAGTGGATGAGGATTATAAAAGGTATTACCCCTATGGGGAGACGGCCTCTAAGGTCTTAGGCTTTACCGGGGCGGACAATCAGGGAATCATCGGTCTGGAGGTGGCATATGATGAAGTGCTTCAGGGGACTCCGGGGAAAATTCTCACTCTCACTGACGCAAGAGGGATTCAGTTGGAGGATACCGGGGAGAGCAGAGTAGAGCCGGAGGCCGGGGAGGATCTGTATATCAGCCTGGATTATAATATCCAGAAGTATATTCAGCAGGCGGCTTACCAGGTGATGGAACAGAAAGAGGCGGACAGCGTATCGATCCTGGTGATGAACCCTTCCAACGGGGAGATTTATGGGATGACCAATGTGCCGGAGTTTGATCTGAATGATCCGTACCAGCTTCCGGAGGGCCAGGAGAGTCTTTCCGGGGAAGAGCTTCAGAACGCACTGAATCAAATGTGGAGAAATGGCTGTCTCAACGACACCTATGAACCGGGCTCTACCTTTAAGATTGTCACGGCGGCCGCAGGACTGGAGGCAGGTGTCGTGAGCCTGGAGGACACCTTTTCCTGTCCTGGGTTCCGCATTGTGGAAGACCGCAGAATCCGTTGCCATAAAACTACGGGGCATGGAGCGGAGACCTTTCTGCAGGCTGCGCAGAATTCCTGCAATCCCGTGTTTATAGATGTAGGACTCCGTCTGGGAGTAGACAGATATTACTCCTATTTTGAGCAGTTTGGCCTCAATGAAAAGACAGGGATCGACCTCCCGGGAGAGGCGGGGACGATTATGCACCAGAAGGAAAACATCGGCCTGGTAGAGCTGGCAACCATTTCCTTTGGACAGTCCTTTCAGATCACGCCGGTGCAGTTGGCGGCTACAGTAAGTTCCATCATAAACGGGGGAACCAGGATCACGCCCCACCTGGGCGTAATGGTTAAAGAGAGGGATGGAACACTTTTGGAAGTGATCCAGCAGGAGAATAAAGGGCAGATCGTCTCAGAGCAGACCTCAGAAACCATGCGGTTTCTGCTGGAGCAGGTAGTGGACGGGGGATCAGGGAAAAATGCCTATATAGAAGGCTACAGAATCGGCGGAAAGACTGCTACCTCGGAGACCCTTCCCAGAAGCGCGAATAAGTATATATCCTCTTTCATCGGCTTTGCGCCGGCGGATAACCCTCAGGTGCTGGTGCTGTGCATTATTAATAACCCCCAAGGCGTTTACTATGGAGGAACTATTGCCGCCCCTGTGGTAAAAGGGATTTTTGAAAATATTCTGCCCTATTTAGGCTACGAAAAGGTTGAATAATACCGGGAAAAGAATTATACTGTAACTGTTATAGCGCCGGAAGAACCGGCGCAGAATTCAGAAGAGAAGAAGAGGTGTGAAATGTTAGTAAATCAGGATGTATTAATCCCGCTGTTTGCCGCATTTGTGATAAGTGTGGTGTTAAGCCCTGTAGTGATTCCATTCCTTCAGAAATTGAAGGTGGGGCAGACAGAGAGAGAAGAAGGAGTCCAGTCCCATTTAAAGAAAGCAGGCACACCCACAATGGGAGGGCTGATTATCCTGATCAGTCTGGTGATCACCTCCCTTTTGTATATCGGGAAGTACCCAAGGATTATCCCGGTGCTGTTTCTGGTGCTGGGTTTTGGGATCATCGGTTTTCTGGACGATTACCTGAAAGTAGTCATGCGGCGTTCTGACGGCCTGTATCCGAAGCAGAAAATGTTTGGCCAGCTTCTGGTCACTACTGTGTTTGTGGCTTATATTTGGTTTATGGATCCGGCATGTCTGGAATTTCTCATTCCCTTTACAGGGGGAAAAGTACTGAGCGGGGACTGGGTGAAGATTCTGGCAGTTCCCCTGGCCTATGTGGCCATTATAGGAACTGTGAACGGCGTGAATTTTACCGACGGCCTGGATGGTCTTGCCACGGGGGTAACTACTATGGTGGCCGTATTCTTTACCGTGGCTTCTATGGCCCTGAAGGGCGGGGTGGAACCCATGACTGCGGCGGTGACAGGGGCGCTGCTGGGATTTCTGCTGTTTAATGTCTACCCGGCCAAGGTATTCATGGGAGACACAGGCTCCCTGGCTTTGGGGGGATTTGTGGCAGGCTGCGCCTATGTGATGCGGATGACCTTCTTTATACCGATCATCGGTTTTATCTATATGGTAGAAGTTATCTCCGTAATGATCCAGGTAACGTATTTTAAGAAAACAGGGGGAAAGCGCTTCTTCAAGATGGCGCCCATCCATCACCATTTTGAGCTGTGCGGCTGGTCAGAGACCAGGATCGTGGCAGTATTTACCGTTATTACCGCCTTTCTTTGCCTGCTGGCCCTGGTGGGCTTAGGCTGAGAGCAAAACTTTAAAGGAGCCAGCAAATGTTGCTGTTTACGAGGCATGAGTGAACCGTAACGTTATAAGAAACGGATAAAGAGCCGGGGCAGAGCGCCGGACTTTAGGAGGAACAGATCATGGAATGGAGAGATAAGACAGTACTGGTAGTAGGCGCCGGGATCAGCGGGATCGGGGCCGACAGGCTGCTGGAAAAAATGCAGGCCAGAGTGATTCTGTATGACGGAAACGCAGGCCTGGATCCGGAGGAAATCCGCAGGAAGCTGCCCCAGGGAAGTAAAGCAAAGATCCGCCTGGGCGAACTGCAAGAGAAGGATTTGGAGGAAGCAGGGCTGGCAGTGTTCAGTCCCGGCGTCCCGGTAGATCTGCCTTTGGCAGAGCGGATAAAAGCAAAAGGAATTCCTATCTGGGGTGAGGTAGAGCTGGCCTATGCCTGCGGGAAGGGCGATGTGCTGGCAGTGACGGGAACCAATGGCAAGACGACTACCACAAGCCTGCTGGGAGAGATCATGAAGAGCTTTTGCGAGGAAGTGTATGTGGTAGGCAATATCGGCGCTCCCTACACGGAGGCAGTGGACCATATGACGGAGAAAGCCGTGACTGTGGCGGAGATCAGCAGTTTTCAGCTTGAGACCATCCATCGCTTCGCTCCCAGAGTCAGCACGATTTTAAATATTACCCCGGATCATCTGAACCGGCACCATACCATGGAAGAGTATATCCGGGTGAAGGAACAGATTACAAAGAACCAGAGGGCAGAAGATACTTGTGTCCTCAACTATGAAGATCCGGTGCTGCGGGAATTTGGAAAAACTTTACATACAAAGGTGATTTACTTCAGCAGTCTGCATACACTGAATGAGGGAGTTTACTTAAAAGGGGATGTCATCTGCCTGAGAGACGAAAAGGGAGAAGAAGAGTTGTGTTCCGTAAAAGAACTTAAGCTCCTGGGACGTCACAATTATGAGAATGTGATGGCGGCAGTAGCCATGGCCTGGGCCTACGGCGTGCCCCTGCCGGTGATAAAGAAAGCCGTCTGTGAGTTCCGGGCGGTGGAGCACAGGATTGAATACGTCCTGGAAAAAGACGGCGTGGTATATTACAATGATTCCAAGGGAACGAACCCGGATGCGGCCATCAAGGGAATTCAGGCCATGGAGAGGCCTACGCTCTTAATCGGCGGCGGGTATGACAAGGATTCCACCTATGAAGAGTGGATCCGTTCCTTTGATGGGAAAGTAAAATATCTGGTGCTGATCGGGCAGACAAGAGAGAAGATTGCCGCCGCAGCCAGAAGCTGCGGATTTGATAAAATCCTCTTTGCGGATTCACTGGAGGAAGCGGTGAAAATCTGTATAGCTAAAGCGGAGCCGGGAGATGCGGTACTTTTGTCTCCTGCCTGCGCAAGCTGGGGGATGTTCCCGAATTATGAGGTGAGGGGAAGGCAGTTTAAAGAACTGGTGAAAGAACTGGCATAGGATGTGGAGAAATGCGTTCCAGAAATGGAAAACCAGATATCTGCCTTTTCGTAATAGTGATGATTTTAGTGATTTTTGGACTGGTGGTGTTATACAGCTCCAGCGCATACAACGGGCAGGTTCGTTTTGACGATCCTGCCTATTATTTTAAAAAGCAGCTCTTTGCAACCGTTCTGGGTTTGATGGCCATGGTAGGGATTGCCTCTGTGGACTACCATATTCTCTCCAGATATTCTGTTCCGGCATATCTTCTTTCTCTGTTTTTGTCCGGGGCAGTTCTTCTCTTTGGGGATGCTTACAACGGTTCCAGAAGGTGGCTTTCCATCGGTCCCTTGTCCTTTCAGCCTGCAGAGTACGCAAAGCCGGCGGTGATCCTGCTTCTGGCCGCAGCGGTCTGCAAGATGAAAAAAGTAAAAAACGGCGTCAGGATGATTGCGGTAATGGGCATGGTTCTGCCTATTGTAGGACTGGTAGGGACCAATAATCTAAGCACTGCCGTGATCATCCTGGGAATCGCCGCCGTGATGATTTTCATTTCAAATCCAAGGTACTTGCCTTTTCTGTGGATCATTCTCTCTGGCACGGGATTTTTGGCAATCTTTCTGAGCCTGGAGCAGTACCGGCTGGAGCGCCTGGCTATCTGGAGAAATCCTGAGCTCTATGAGAAAGGCTATCAGACCATGCAGGGGCTGTACGCCATCGGGTCTGGAGGGCTCTTCGGCGTGGGACTTGGAAATAGCATGCAGAAGCTGGGGTTCGTGCCGGAGGCGCAGAATGATATGATCTTCTCGATCATCTGTGAGGAACTGGGGCTGGTGGGAGCGCTGATCCTGATTCTTCTGTTTATTCTTCTTTTGTGGCGTTTTATGATTATCGCCACCCAGGCGCCGGATCTTTTCGGTTCCCTGATCGCCGCCGGAATTCTGGGACATATCGCTATCCAGGTAATCCTCAACATTGCGGTAGTGACCAATACCATTCCCAATACGGGAATCACCCTGCCTTTCGTCAGCTACGGGGGAACCTCAGTCCTCTTTCTTCTGTCCGAAATGGGCCTGGCCCTGTCCGTGAGCCGGTGGAGAAGATGAGAAGAAAAAATCAGAGGACTCGGACAGTCTAAAGAAAAAAGAGCGATTGCCCCAGGACACCCCTTCAAGAGCCTTCCGAATCGTACGGCTGTCAGCGCCGTTTTCCCAGCGGATGAGAATGGGAGGGGTGCTGGCGGCCAGGGGGAGGGCTGTGCCTGCCAGAGCGAGACAGAGCAGCAGGGGAAGGAAAAAACGTGTTTTCTTTACCGGACTTTTGGCAAGGTGATAAAGCCGCAGATGCAGCAGTTCCCTGTTGGCACAGGCCAGACGGCCTGTATACACTTCTTTTTCATCTCCATTTAAAGATTCCTGGATGTTTATAAGCATATGTCCGTATGCCAGACGTTCCTGGTCGGAAAAGCCGGCTGCCAGAATTCCATCGCAGCTTATTTCCTGGGCTTTCCTGAATTCTTCCCAAAAAACAAAAACCAGAGGATTCAGAAAATGAAGGAGAAAAGCCCCATATGCCAGGATGAGAAAAAGAAAATCCATCCGTTTGATATGAATCAGTTCATGCATCACGGCCAGGCGCAGTTCATCGGGAGAGAGGGTGTCTGTGACCACCACCACTGGACAAAACAACCCGTAAGTATACGGGGAGGTTTTAGAAGAAGAGTGGAAGAGCTGGATTTTTCTGGAAATGTAAAGTTTCTTTTTTTCCTCATCCAGCAGTCTTTGAGCTTGTGGAAGAGGTGCGGCTTTCCTCTTCTCCATGCGGCGCATCCAGATATAACTGGCAAAGCTGCACACCAGGGCCAGCATCAGAATACTCCCCAGGATGAGAAGAAAACGTTTTTGAGGAAGAGGAACGAAATTTACGAGACGGCTGTCGCTTCCTATATGGATCGTCCGTTCCAGCTCAATATGTTCAGGATTAAAAAAGAGGCCGAAAGCCAGGGGAAAAGAGGGGGGCAGCAGGCATTTCAGGAGAGGGAAAGGGAATAGGAAAAGAAAAAGGCAAAGCTTCAAAAAATGATACCGGAAACGCCAGGGAAAATGGTCTCCCAGAAGAGAGGCGGCTGCCAGATAGATCAGCAGTACGCAGGAGGCGGAAAGGCTCATATTCAGCAAGAGAGTCAAAAAAAGGATCATTTCCCGTCCTCCTTTGGTGCGGCGAAGGTCTCATCAATCCACTTGTGCAGTTCTTTTGCTTCCTCACTCGTAAGATGACAGTCAGGGGAAACCGTCAGCAGGAGATTTTTCAGAGAGCCTTGCAGGGTATCCCGAAAAATCTTCCTGAGAGACTGCTGCTCCAGTTCTTCTTTTGAAACAGAAAGACGATAGGTCTTCTTATAGCCGCTCCTTTCACAGACCAGGAAACCCTTCTTAGTCAGATTTGTCAGGTGCGTATAAAGGGTCTGCGGCTTCCAGGAAAGATGCAGAGTATCTTCACATTCATGAGAAATTTCAGAAAACTTCATAGGTTCCTTCGATTCCCAGAAAATTTCCATTAGTTTTTTTTCAGCATTCGTAAGGGTATGGAGATTCAAGTTCATCTAGTCGGACATCCTTTCGTTTAAACTTATAGCTGCATTATATGATATTGAGGTCAAAAGCCCTCAATCATGATGCTTACGGATTGTTCCGTGCTGCGCACTCCCACAATCCTGCCCAATATTCGCATATCGTGGGATATACATCCCACTTTTATGCTCATATGGGGGCGGATCCCAAGGCCTTTCGCCCACCTATGAGCACGCTCATGTGGGCTTAGGCCTTTTGACCCTGGCATCATTATATAGAGTGGAATTTAAATTGT
>DVGR01000030.1 GCA_018712605.1 Candidatus Choladousia intestinigallinarum | reverse complement strand
GGCTTCGCAGACGGGAGGTGGAGTACTGATGGAAAACCTCATACGCCCTAATAAGAGACTGAACAAGAAATCCATATGGTGGTGTTATGCAGTGGCAGCCGTACTTCTGATTATGTATTTACTGCCCCTGTACGTACTTATAAACATGTCTCTGCGGACCATACAGGATCTGGGTTCCAAACTGGAGTTGCCGGCTGTATTGAATTTTGAGAACTATATTTCTGTATTTCAGGAAGGAAATATCTGGATTGGATTTAAAAATTCTGTTATTCTGGTTGTGGAAACCGTGATTGTGGAAATTTTTGTCTCCGCCCTTGGAGCATATGGGCTGGTCAGAAGCAGTAACAGACTTTCAAAGGCCATCAGAAATGTAAATATGGGAATTATGATGATCCCAACAGTAGCCTTGCTGGTAGGTACGTATTCTCTAATGCTGAAGCTTCAGATGGATAACACATTGTGGGGACTCGCCCTTCTGACGGCAGCTACTGGAGTACCTGGAACTATGTTTATGTACGTGAATTTTGTCACGGCCATACCGGTGGCTCTCGATGAAGCCGCCATGATTGACGGCGCCGGCACTATGCAGACATTTTTAAGAATTATTATGCCCCAGCTAAAGGCTGTCACTGTTACCAGAGTCATTATCTCTGCTACGAGCTGCTGGAATAATTACTTGATGCCTATGTTCCTGCTTCAGAAGAAATCAAAACATACCATCATTCTTGTGATTAAGTCGGCCTTTAATATGACCAATGGAATTGGCAATCTTCCGAAAGCATGTGCAACCTGTGTTCTGGGACTCCTGCCGGTAATTCTTCTCTATCTGTTTTTGCAGAAGTATATTATAGAAGGCCAGCTTGACGGTTCCATAAAATGATATCTGGTTTTAAAACCAGACGGATTATAAAACAAAAAAAGAGGTAAAGCAGAAAATGAAACTATATAAAAGGAAAGAAAACGATCAGGCGCCGGTGGGACAGGCGGATCCGTACTTAATCAAAGGAGACGATGGACGGTATTATCTGTACAGTACAGGGGGATATCTGTTCAGCAGTGATTCTCTTAAAGAGGGATGGGAATATGATGGCGTGTGCCTGAAAATGGACGGTCAGAAGGTGTGCTGGGCTCCCAGCGTAATTGAGATCGAGGGCAAATATTATATGTATTATTCCAGCATGGATGCAGATACCGAAGACGAACATGGTCAGACGCTCCGGCTGGCCGTGTCAGACTCTCCCCGGGGGCCATTCATATACTGTAAGGACATGATGCCTCCCTTTTCCATAGATCCCCACGTGGTACAGACGCCCTCCGGCCTCTATATGTTCTACTGCAATAACGATGTACAGACGGAGCGGCCGGGAACCTGCATCCTGTGTGACAAAATGCTGGATCCCTATACGCTGGAGGGGAATCCGCAGAAGGTGGTCTGGCCTACTCTGGATGAAGAAATTTATATGAGGGATCGTTTTCAAAAGGGGCAGCACTGGCATACGATAGAGGGAGCGTTTTATTTCTTTAAGGATGGAATCCATTACTTGATGTATTCCGGGGCCTGCTTCAGGAACCCTACATATTTCATTGGGTACTGCACGGCCCACGGTCCCAGGGAGGCGGACCTTCGTACGCTGAAATGGAAAAAGTACCCGGATGAGCATACTTACGCACCGCTCATGAAGAAAAACAGCTTTGTGGAAGGCGTGGGTCATAACAGTGTCATCTTTGACGGAGATACTTGTTACGTGGTGTACCACGGGCGGGATTATCAGGAGAATCATGGAGAGGAAGACACCAGGTGCGCGAGAATGGATCGAATGGAGATTGAAGGGGAAAAACTTTCTGTGAAGATGACCCCGTGACGCTGCCATGAAAGACTGACATCAAGCAAGTATACGAAAGGATTTTAAATATGCGGTATGAAGCGGTTCAGATAAAGACAGAAGGGAGCGGCGCAGAGGCTGTCCTTTATACATACTTTTTAGATAATACAGAGGAAATTGACAGCCGCCGGAAAAGGCCGGTCGTTCTCCTTTGCCCTGGCGGCGGCTATGCCATGACTGCGGATCGGGAAGGTGAACCTGTGGCAATGCAGTTTTTAGCGGCGGGCTTTCATGTGGCCATACTCAGGTACAGCGTGGCTCCGGCCCGGTATCCCGCCGCTCTTCGCCAGGCCGCATGGTCTGTGGCATATCTGCGGGAAAATGCGGAGAAGTTTCATATAAAAAAAGACAAAATTATAGTGATGGGATTTTCGGCGGGAGGCCATCTGGCGGCGTCCTATGGAGTCTTTTGGAAAAAGAATTCCTTCTTGGCGCAGGAACTGGGAGTCAGCAGTGAAGCGCTCCGTCCCAATGGGCTGATCCTAGCCTATCCGGTCATTACTTCCGGGAAATGGGCGCACAGAGAGTCCTTTGAAAATCTGCTGGGCGAAAATTATGAAGAACTGGTGGATGAAATGTCTCTTGAAAATCAGGTCAGTGAAGACACGCCTCCGGCTTTTATCTGGCATACACAGCCGGATACCTTGGTGCCTGTAGAGAATTCTCTGCTTTTCTTCCATGCCCTCCACAGGCAGCATATTCCGGCGGAGCTCCATATATATCCGGTGGGAGATCACGGGCTAAGTCTGGCGAATGAGGAGACGCATTACAGCGATGGCGGGGGAATTGTGGAAGAATGCCAAAG
>DVGR01000279.1 GCA_018712605.1 Candidatus Choladousia intestinigallinarum | reverse complement strand
ACACGGACGGGGCCATCCGTTTCAGCGCCACCCATAACAGCTATTACGTGCTTCTGGAGCGGACGCCGGAGAGCGGCACGGAAGGGGAAACAACCCAGACGCCGGAGAGTACCACGGAAGAGGAAAGCGCCCAGACGCCAGAGAGTTCCACGGAAGAGGAAAGCACCCAGACGCCAGAGAGTACCACGGAAGGGGAAACGGCCCAGAGCCCAGAGACTTCCACGGAAGGGGAGAGCAGCCAGAGTCCGGAGACCTCCACAGAAGGAGAAACGGCCCAGAGCCCAGGGGAGCCCCAGGAAGAGGAAAGCACCCAGGAGACAAGGGAGGCCCCGGAGAGCGGGACAGAGCAGACGAAGGCTTCTTCGTTCTCCAATGAAACCGGGGGCTCTGCGGGAGGCGGAAAAGGGACCCCGAACACAGGAGACCCTTCCAATATCTGCACGTGGGCGGCAGCGCTGTTTGCTTCCCTGTCAGCGGCGGGAGGAATCGGTTTCCTCCAATATAATAATAAAAAGAAAAAATAAAAGCAGAACACGTAAAATAGGGATCAAAGCGGCAGTGCGAAAAGGGGCTTGGCCCCTTTTTTGCGTTTAGATTATTGCTGGAAAGGGAACTTAGTGGCCCAGGTATTTTATAAGGCAGTCACCCACAGAGGGCAGGCTCTGGGCGAATCCTTCGATGCACAGGCTGCGGATCATGTGACGCTGTATGGCTTTGCAAAGCATATGTATGAATACTTCGGGCAGGAACCACGGATCCGTTTCCTTCCTTGGCCGGATTGGTGCAGGTATGAAGGGAGCCAGGAGGAATGCGGCCACACGTATTACCACATTGCCCGCAGCGGCGTGTTCAGCATTGAAAAGGCGAAAAAGCTTCTGGATTACCAGCCGAAATACACCTGTCTTGAGACCATTGATTTGGCTGTAAAAAGCTATGTGGACAGGGGCCTGATCAAAACGGGCGCTAAATAAAAAAATGCAGGTAAGCACTCTGGCATGAGTCTCTCCAGGCGGTCATAAGATAGAGAGAGCCTGTAGGAAGGGCGTGTGCCATGACAAAGGACCAGTTGCTGCAAATGAGAGACAGAAGGCCTGCTATGCCGGAACGGGCGGAGGCGGGAGAGGTTAAGATTGACCGGAATCAGCCGCCAAAGATGCGGGCGGAAGAATACCTCCGGCAGATAAAGAATCCCTATGCCTTTAAATGCGGGGAGGTGGCGGTAAACATCCGATTTTCTTCCGATGGAAGAAGCCTTAAGGAAGCCCTGGCCGATTACCTGGCGGCGGCCCAAAAGAATCCTTGGGGAAGCTTCCAAGAGAGGAAAGGGAATCCTGGCGGGAAATAGCAGGCTGCGGCTTGGGGAGAAGGCAGAAGGCAGCCCGGCGGCCCCCCGGTGGAAGATCTGCGTCTACATCCGTCTCTCCAAGGAAGATGCCAGGAATTCCCTGCGCCAGGCAGAAAAGGAGTTTCCGTTAAAAAGCGAGAGCGTGAAAAATCAAAAAAGTATTCTTGTCTCCTGGATCCAGGATTATTTTCCGCCGGGCACGTATGAGATCGTTGATTTTTTTGAAGACGACGGCCAGACCGGCACCGATGACACACGGGGGAGCTTTATGCGCATGATTGGGGCCATTGAGCGGGGAGAAGGAAACTGTGTGGTGGTAAAAACTCTTTCCAGGGCCTTTCGCAATTATTCAGACCAGGGCTATTATCTGGAGGAATATTTCCCCTCCAGAAACATACGTTTTATCTCCACCATGGATTCGTTTGTAGATACCTACCGGAATGCAGATGCCGTGTACAGTCTGGATATCCCTATGTACGGGGTGATGAATGACCGCTTTGCGGCATCCACCTCCAGAGCGGTCAGGAAGACTCTGGACGATAAGAGGATGAAAGGAAAATTCATCGGAGCGTTTCCTCCCTGGGGATTCTTAAAAGATCCCCTGGATAAAAACCATCTGATACTGGATCCGGACACGGCGCCCATTAAATTGCGGATGAAAGACTGGCTGCTCCATGAAGGGCTTAGCCTGGGGGGAGTGGCAAAACGTCTGAATGAAATGGGGATCCCCAATCCTACAAAATACAAGAGGCTGAAGGGATGGAAATACCATAATCCTCATGCCGGCGGCAATGCCGGCCTCTGGTGTGCGAAAACAGTCAGGGACGTTTTGCTGAATCCCATGAACGCAGGACATATGGTGCAGGGAAAACAGCAGGTGGTCAGCTATAAAATCCACGATAAAGTATCTGTGCCCAGGGAAGAATGGTTCATTGTGGAGAATACCCATGAGGCTTCTTTTTCACCGGAAGATTACGACGCCCTCTGCCATCTGCTGGACCGAAAGACCCGGGTAGATCCCAAGGCCGGTACAGTCCATATGTTCGCTGGGCTGATTAAATGCGGACGCTGCAAAAAGGCAATGCACCGCTCCCACGGAAAGGGCTTTGTGTACTTTAAATGCAGGACCCGCAGTGAGAAAGCCCTGCAGGCCTGTTCTGTGAAATCCATACGGCAGGACAGACTGGAGCAGGCGGTTCTCACGGCTATACAGGTTCAGATCAGTCTGGCGGGCTCCCTGGAAGATCTCCTGGAGCGTGTCAGTGAAGAAGAGGACAGTGGATTGAGAACCCTGAGAAAGCTGTGGGAGGATAAAAGGAAGGAGCTGAGCAGGCTGCAGGAGATCTATGACAGCCTGTACGGCGACTGGAAGACAGGTGAGATTACAGAAGAGGAATACCGGCGGATGCGGCATCACTATAAGGAGCAGACGGAGCAGGCTAAGAGAGCTCTTGAGAAAATCTGTGAGGAGAAGGAGCGTCTGAGCCAAAAGGACAATGTGGGGAGTCAGCCTTTTGAGAACTTCCTGCGCAGCGGAAAGGCTGCCGGGCTGAACCGGCCCCTTTTGCTTTCAATGGTAGATGAAATCTGCGTGTACGAAAACAATGAAATCACCATCTGCTTCAGGTTTGCGGATGAGCTGCTTGAAATCCTGGAAAACCAGGAAAGCAAAAAGGGCTGAAAGGCATTGTCAACTTAAAAGCGTATTAAGTTGACAATGCCTTTTCTCTATGCTAGACTTCTATGAGAAAAATTAAAATCACAGGAGTGAAAAAGAGAATGAGAAGAACCAGAAGTTTAATTTTATGCGCTTTTTTTGTGGCGCTGATTATTGCGGGGGCCTTTATAAAGATTCCCGTTCCCGTTGTGCCCTTTACCCTGCAGTTTCTCTTTACCATGCTGGCAGGGCTTCTGCTGGGAGGCAGGCTTGGAGCCGTCTCAGTATGTGTTTACATTATCCTGGGGCTTATGGGTCTGCCGGTGTTTGCCGAGGGCGGAGGTCTCTTTTATATATTTAAGCCCAGCTTCGGCTATATCATCGGATTCGCCGTGGCGGCTTTTGTGACGGGAACCATTGCCAACAGAAAGGCAAATCCCAGCTATAAGCGTCTTCTTGCCGCCAATTTTATCGGGCTTGCCATTGTTTACTTATTTGGAATGGTTTATTACTACTTGATCAGTGATCTGTATCTAGGCACGCCCATTGGGCTGTGGCCCCTTTTCCTGTACTGCTTTATTCTGGCGGTTCCGGGAGATATTCTCCTGTGTGTGCTGGGGGCGGTCCTTGGGAAAAGGCTGATCCCAGTGGCCAGGATGATGTATGGCTGCGCCGGGAAAGTGCCCGCACTATAAGGAGGAAATGATTTTATGATAGAAAATTTAACGGATCTGACAGAAGAAGTCCTGAAAGGCAGGCAGATTACAAGGGAGGAAGCCTTGGCTTTGTATTCGCATCCCCTCGATGAGCTGTGCCAATGCGCCGACCGGATCCGCCGCCATTTCTGTTCCAATCAGTTTGACATCTGCACCATCATCAACGGAAAGAGCGGCCGCTGCTCGGAGAACTGCAGGTTCTGTGCGCAGTCCATACACAATCATACGGGCGCCTCTGAATACCCCTTGCTTCCCGATGAGGAAATTCTGGAGCAGGCGAAAATAAACCATGAACAGGGCGTCCTGCGCTACTCCATCGTCACCTCCGGCAGACGTCTCTCTGACAGGGAGGTGGACGGCATGTGCCGGGTCATCCGAAAGATCCGGGAAGAGGTAGGAATCTCGGTGTGCGTGTCCTTTGGCCTTCTGACGGAACAGCAGTTCAGAAAGCTGAAGGAGGCCGGAGTCAGCCGTGTACATAATAACCTTGAGACCTCCAGGAGAAATTTCCCCAACATCTGCACCACCCATACCTTTGAGGACAAGCTTGCCGCTATCCGGGCCGCTCAGGCGGCGGGACTTTCCGTGTGCAGCGGCGGTATTATGGGGCTGGGAGAGACGTCGGAGGACCGGATTGATATGGCCCTGACGCTGCGTGAGCTGGGGATCCGCAGCGTGCCGGTCAATATGCTGAATCCCATTCCCGGAACGCCCCTGGAGCATAATGGAAAACTTACGAGGGAGGAAATGCAGAGAATCGTGGCGGTTTACCGTTTTATTCTCCCCTCCGCCTCCATCCGGCTGGCGGGAGGAAGGGGACTGCTTCCCGACAAGGGGAAGGGCTGCTTTACCTCCGGCGCCAATGCGGCCATTTCCGGCGATATGCTGACCACTGCGGGAATCACGGTACAGACAGATATGGAACTTTTAAATGAACTTGGATATGAGGCGGTGCTTTGCAATGAGTAAAAATATATTTATCACAGGAACAGGAACCGATGTGGGAAAAACGTATGTCACCGGACTGATCCTTAAGAAATTTAAAGAACAGGGACGAAAAGCCGCTTACTATAAGGCGGCCATGAGCGGGAACGAGCGGCGGACCGACGGCACGCTGATCCCAGGAGACGCCCTGCATGTCAGGAATGTCTCCGGTATCGGGCAGCCCCTGGAGGATATGTGCCCGTATATCTATGAGACGGCTGTCTCCCCTCATCTTGCGGCGCAGATGGAAGGGAATCCTGTGGATCTGGACTGCGTGCTGGAACATTTTGACCGTCTGTGCAGAGAGTATGAGTATGTGACGGCGGAGGGTTCCGGGGGAATTCTCTGTCCCCTGCGCTTTGACGGACAGAAGATCCAGCTTGAGGATTTTATTCAGGCCAGGAACCTTGGCTGCCTGATCGTGGCTGATGCCGGCCTTGGCACCATCAACGCCGCAGTGCTCACTGCCGAGTATATGAAATCCCGGGGAATCCAGGCTCGGGGCATTATCTTCAACCACTATGAAAAAGGCAATCCTCTCCATGAAGACAACCGCCGGATGTGTGAATCCATGACCGGGCTGGAGATCGTGGCCTGCGTCAGGGAGGGGGACACGGATCTGGACATGCCTTTTGATTTGCTGGAATCACTTTATACAGAGGGGGAAATGAAATGATCTGGTATCCATATGAGCAAATGAAAACCATGAAGACCCCGTATAAGATCGTGGACGCCCAGGGAGTAAACCTCTATACGGAAGATCAGAAGCTGATCGACTCCGTGTCTTCCTGGTGGAGCGTGATTCACGGCTACAAACACCCTGAATTAAACGCGGCCATAGAAGAACAGCTAAAAAAATTCGCTCACGTCATGCTGGGAGGTCTGACCCATGAACCAGCGCAGAAGCTTTCCGACAAGCTGCAGAGCTGGCTGCCTGGGGATCTGGACTACTGCTTTTTTTCAGATTCCGGCAGCGTAGCGGTGGAGGTAGCCTTAAAGATGGCCCTCCAATACTATATGAACCGTGGAGAAACTCAGAGAACCATGGCTCTGGCCCTGACACGGGCTTACCACGGGGACACCTTTAAGACTATGGAGATCGGGGACGATGAGGATTACCATTTCGTGCTGAATGCTTATGGGAAAAGCCAGTATGTGGCTCATATCCCCACGGAGATACCGGCCTTGGAGGAAGCGTTTGAAAAATATCACCACCGGCTGAACTGCTTCATCGTGGAGCCGCTGCTGCAGGGAGCCGGCGGGATGCAGATGTACGACGTATCATTCTTAAAACGGGCCAGAGAGCTCTGCGATAAATACGGCGTGCTGCTGATCTTTGATGAGGTAGCTACCGGCTTTGGGCGTACCGGCAACCGTTTCGTGGCGGACCTGGTACTGCCGGATATCCTGGTGCTGGGAAAAGCCCTGACCGGCGGATATATCGGCCATGCTGTTACAGTGGCCAGCCATAAAGTCTATGAGGGCTTCTACGATGACGATCCCACCCATGCGCTGATGCACGGCCCGACCTTTATGGGGAACGCTCTGGCCTGCAGTGTGGCTTTAAAGTCCATCGAGCTGTTTGAGAACCAGGATTATATGTCCAAAATCCGGCGGATCGAAGCCATCACCCGCCGGGAGATGGAAGGATTTACGGATCCCCGCATCAAAGAGATCCGGATCATGGGAGGCTGCGTATGCGTTGAGGTATACGATGCCGCATCCATCCGGGGCTATCAACAGTTCGCATATGAGCGGGGAGTGTTCAGCCGTCCTTTTCTGAATTATCTCTACGCCATGGTTCCCTACGTGATCCAGGAGCATGAACTTGTCCAGGTTTTGGAAACCATGAAGGAGTGGTTTCGGACCAATTAAAGGAAAATAATGCTGCAGTCCCCAAGCGCATAGAGCATTGCCGCCACCGGCCCCACGGGTCCAACAGGCCCCAGCGGAGCAACAGGCCCCAGCGGAGCAACGGGTCCCAGCGGAGCAACAGGCCCAACAGGCCCAACAGGTTCAGACGGGGATGCGGCCACGGTGCAGGTTGGTACGGTGACTACCGGGGAGCCGGGATCTGCCGCCCAGGTGACGAACAGCGGAACGAACCGTGATGCGGTGCTGAATTTCGTGATTCCCAAAGGAGACACGGGAACGGGAGCGCAGTCGCCTGAGATTATGAATGCATATTCCACACCGTCGGCTCCGGTTACCTCAGGGAATGCCCTGATCTTTGATCGGAATGCTGTGACGTACGGAACAGCGATTTCCCATACGCCCGATACGGCGCCCTTTACCATCTCCCAGCCGGGATTCTATGATGTGTCCTTTAATGGAAGCTTGGTGCCGGTAAGGGGATCCGCTTTCCCGCTGGAACTGCTTCTGTATCTGGAGCAAAACGGCACTGTCGTCCCGGGGGCGACTGCCAGCCAGACCTTCCAGAGCGATACGGCCAGCATTAATATATCCTTCTCAGAAGTGATTCAGGTGACGAGTACCCCCACAGTCCTTCGGATTGTGGCACAAGGAGCCAACTTCCTTTACTCAGACGTCTCCCTGACGATTTATCGTATAGGAACGGCTTCCTGAAAAAATACAGAGAGGGATTAAGGCGAAATTTCTATTAAATAGACAGTAGATAGACAGACAAAAAATCCTCCCGGCTGGATCTTATATCCAGGAAATTTCTTGGAGGATTCATAAAATGACATTGCTAAACTGGTACCATCTTAAAACGAAAGGTGGTGCCAGTTATGTTTTTATGGGAAATTATTTACAAAGTTTTCTTTGGCTGATGCAAAGGCGCGGACGCATGAAAGTCTCATGCGCCTGCGCGCAGGGGAAGGGGGAGGATTACACGTATGTCCTTGCTGAAAGGCCCGCCGTCCAGGTATTGTACACGGCCCCTGGAATTCTTGACCATACGGTTAAATTGAATCTGAAGGAATGTGTCCCGCAATATGGACAGAAGGTTTTCTCCAAGGCCTTTGGGGGCGTTCCGGTAAGTGGCACGGGAAGAAAGGAGGAGAAAGCCTCTGCATTCCTGCACGGTGAAGATAATTTTATCGGACTGCTTTCCGGTATGCTCCTGAGATAAGCTGAACAGGATCTGCATCATATAAAGAATGCGGCCCTCTGCCTCAGGAGACACTTCATCCAGGGAAGTTTGGGAGTCGAACTCTATATGCTGGAACCGGCAGCTATCGTTTATTTTTTGGAGAAGTCTATGCACTCCAGTCTTGGCTTTGCTGTTCTGTTTTCCGTAAGTATTTTCCATATCACGACATTTGCCGGTGATATAGAGATTCAGCCCAAAGTAGGCGGACAGAATTGCCAGTGAAAGAATAAACGCTAAAAGTAAAACCGGATAAACCACCAGCTTCTGCCATTCCCCTTTTGCGAAACGGAACAGTGAAAGGGTATTTACAAGCCGTCCAATGGAGTAAATGAATACGGTCACTATGCAGAAAGCTCCGGGAAGCTTCATAGCCTGCAGCCGTGGAAGCCGCAGGATCAAGGCGGCGGGGATGGCCGAGGGTACTGTACACAGGAGAGACATAGTTCCCTGAGGCTGTATCTGAGGCAGCAGTATATGTAAGGCGACGACACACAGGGAGAGAATCAGAGTCATGATAATATCCCAGATGACGTACAGTAATATATTCCGAAGCCAGTCTCTCTTTAAAAGGATAAAGAAGAGAGCGTACTGTACAAACATACTCATAATCCAGTAAATAAAATGAAAGGCCATTCCCTCTGGGGCAGCGGCGGCTCCGTCAGAGAAAAAAGACGGAAATAAAAAGTGAGGAAGCGCAGTCATAATAAATACTGTGGATGTAATCACGCCTGTGCTTATCCGGGAAAATCTCCTGGGGCGGATAACCACGAGGAAGAAAATTAAATTCACCAGCACAACGGAGGTTTGCTGAATGAAGGTTTGTAAAGTATTCATAACGATTATTCTTCCGCCTCCTTTCCTTCTGGGTCAGGCAGAAAGGAACAAGTATATTTGTCCATTATAAAATCCAGGATGAAGTTCCGGTATTTCGGCCCCACAGGGATGTAGATTTCCTGGGGATATCCGGCGCCGGTAAGGGTGATGTATTCGTCATAGAAGTTTCCTCTTGGCCGGGGCTTTTGTGTATAGCATCCGAAGTAGCGCATGTTTACAACGTAGCTTTTGTGTACCTGCACAAAATTGGCCGGCAGCTTTGAGAGAATATTTTTCAGGGAAAGACGGGTATATTCGGTCTTTCCGTCGGGATAGTGAATATGGCATCCTCTTTTGCCTTTGTTGGTCAGATCATCGGTAGAAAAATATACTGCGGGCAGCAGGGCTGGTTCGGCGGAAATGCGGACCAGGGGACGGAAGGATTTATAATAATCCAGTTCCCGCACTGCTTTGGCGATGCCGGTTTGGAGCAGATTTTCCGCCTGGTTTTCCGGGATCAGATACGTAAAGGGAATCTGATTCAGGTAGTAAAAATTATGTTCGGCATTCCCGGTAAGAATAAATATGATCTTCAGATGCGGATATGTGGACGAAAGATCGGAAATAAGGGGAAACCAGGTATCTCGATCATCCTCAGAGGACAGTTCCATAATGATAATGTGAAAATCAGCAATTTCCCGCTGGAGAAGAAGCTGGCATTCCTGGAAGGATAAAATGTGAAACCGGACGTTTTCATACAGGCTGCCCAGACCTTGATATACTTGTAAGAATTGAGAAGAGTCAATTTTTCTGCACAACCAGTATCCTTCGTATATCAATGAAATCACCTCTCAGAACTGCCAGGATTATTAGGACACGCAATTTCCTAATGATATGAAAAATTATACGGGAACTTAAAGGGGAAGACAACAGAAATATACGACGGTGAAAATGATTTCACCGCCACGAAAAGAGTTTTACCGCAGTTTTATGTAAAAATATACGGGGAATTGTTAAAATAATACCTATACATTGTGTGCTTTTGCTTAATCGCCAAATTAAACTTACATGCCTGCTAGCGCAGGCACCGCTACGCATAAAAGCCACAGATTGCTCTGCGCCTTTGGCGCTCCCGCAATCCTACCCGTATTCGCATTCTGGGCTATCGCCCTCCATGCTCATACGGGTTAGCGTCTCAAATGTTCATGCAGCCTTGCGTGCCAGCACGCAGTCTGCCTGTCCATTGAGACTGGGCTTTCAGAGTAAAAAAGAAAGGAGCATATTATGATAAACGAAGCAAAGGAAATAACAGAACTTTCGAAGAAAAATGCCGAGCTGGCAAAAAAGCTTGATACGGCGAAACGTAAATTAGACATACAAAATAATATGCTGATAAATCGCGTTGAGACAGGAAAACCTCTGGGAACGAAGCATATAGACGTAAAGTATGCGGCTAAAGAAGTGGAACGCATCGCAAATGAGCAGAAGAACATACAGAGCAAATTGAAAAGTAAAAGCAAAGGGTAAAACAGAGAGGAGTATATCAGGATGGATTCCATGCAAAAAAATAATATCTGCGAAATCTTTGAGAGGGAAAAAGAGAATGCTGCTGGGAAGATGGCCGATATTTATCAGCAGATCGCACGGGCCGTAATGGCGCAGCCTCCAGAACGCATCGTTCAGACTATTCTGCAGGAAGAATCCCAGAGGATCAACGATTATATCAGAAGCCTGCGTCAGGATTTGAAGGAGAAAGCCTGCAGGGCCATGGTTTCCTTCGGATTTACAGAAGCCGTCGCCGACATAATCTGGGCGAATACAATGACCTGTGTAAGTCTGCCGAAAGTATTTTTGTGCCAGAAGCAGGACGTGAAAATACCCGTCTCGGGGAACAAAAGACCGGCCGGACCTGACCCCAGGCAGAGAGCGCAATTAAGACGGCTGGGAACTGCCAAAAAAGCTGCCGTGGGGGCTGCGGCTGCCGGAACTGTGGCAGAGATTATCACCTGCTTGGTGGTTCCCGGATGGACAGGAGTTGTGGGAGCCGCTAAGGTGGCCGGCCTTGTGGTAATTGGCGCAGGCGCAGCCGGAGCGGCAGCTTCACAGTATCAGATTCAGGAAATAAACCGTATTGTAAACCAAGTGCAGAATAGTGAGTCATCCCGGACAGATACCCGCCAGGTGATCAAAGAGATCTGCAGATATCAGTGTGACGCAAACCGCAAAATCATCTGCCAATGGCTGGATCGGGTATGTGAGGAACTGATTCTCCAGTGTGAGATGGAACAGGCAAGATAAAGGGGGAGGTCAGATGAATGTTATACTTGTGGACTCTGACTGCAGGAAATATTTCCCCCAGGAGGACGCCATAAAAAACCTGCTGAATGACTCCCGGTGTCTGGTACGCTATTTAGAGCCCCTGCAGAAGCCGGAACTTGAGCCGGGCTGCCGGTGTGTGTTATTAACGGCCATGAACGGGGGATTAAAGAAGTACCACCGTGATTTGATGATATCAAATCCTCAGGTGCGTACCTGGATTCTCTCCATTGTAGGGGTTTCCCTCGAAGGTGAACAAAGCCAGCTTGCGGATCATATCAGCTCTGCCCTGTCTGACAGCAAGGCGGCGTATAAAATTTTGTTTGAGGATGCAGATTTAAAAAAGACGGCGGCAGCCTGCGCCGTTCCCGTGAAAGAAAAAAGAATGTGCTTAATTGTTTCGGCAAATTCTGAGGCGTCCCGCCAATGTGCGGAAGTGATGTCCTCTTACCTGAGGGGATGGGATGTGATACACAGGGGAGCTCATGGGGAAGAGCTGTATCAGGAGGCGGACGTGATTGTGGCGGCAGGTGAAAAAAGAGAAGACTTCTTCCTGCCGGCGCCCAAATACAATATGGGAAGGCTCTACGCCTGGGTTAGAGGATCAGATGAAGAGGGATCGCAGCTTCGCAGTATGGTTTATGATACGTTAACGGAACGAAACTGGAACCTGGGATCTGTAAAGAAGGTTTATTCCAGCGTCCTTGAACTGGAAGAATATTCCAGAAAGCTTGGCAGCGGTGAGATATCCCCTTGGGAGCTGATCCATGATGAGAATTTTGTTATCTGGGACGAATATGGCTTTCCGCTGAGCAGCAGCAGTTATTCAGCAGACGCCATAGATGAATTTTTGGGCCGTCAATGCTGCTTTAATCGTTTGACGGAGAATTTTTGAGTAAACTTACATGCCTGCTGGCGCAGGCACCACTACGCATAAAAGCCACGGATTGCTCCGCACTGCGTGCTCCTGCAATCCTACCCGTATTCGCAATCCGCACTACCGTGCTTCTTGCTCATACGGGTTAGCGTCTCAAATGTTCATGCAGCCTTGCGTGCCAGCACGCAGTCTGCCTGTCCATTGAGACTGGGCTTTCAGAGTAAATAGAAAGAGAGACTGCATATGAAGTTCAAAGAGACAATCAGTACGGCAGCCATGGATTATACCGCCGAGATGAAAACGGAAAGCAAATATCTGGAAGATATCTTTCAGGTTCAGCTTTATAATTCGGGAATAAAGCTGCTCAGTAACCTGGATGCCATAGAGAGTACGAAAGAAAATGCCTGGGAATCCTATGATGATCTGAGAGAACAGTTGGTTCAGTTAAGAGATTTCCAGTTTGAAATTGGTTTTGCCGGAGGTATGTCCAGCGGCAAATCTACGGTCATCAATTCTTTAATAGAGTATCCTCTGATGCCTACCTGCAAGCTGACTACCACCTGCGTGGGCACACATATTTTCTATGGTGAAAAGCCAAGGATTACCGTGGTTGATGACGATACAGGCAGAGAAGTCCTGAAGGTGGACTGTACAAATATTTCGCAGACGCATTTTCAGAAATTGAAGGAATATGCCTGTGTCACGACTCATTTTAAGGTTATCGAAAATCTGCAGTATTTTACCAGCCATAACATTTTTCAGGATAAGGACTCCCTGGAACCGGATATGCTGCAGATGAATCAGAATGACCCGAACCAGGTAATTATCCTGATGATGATTCTGCTCACTGTTTATGTGGACCAAAACAGCCGGGAAAAGAGCAATAAAGCCCTGGCCGCCAACAAAAAGCGTGAGGAGGTACTGCGGCTTTTTAATTTCCCGGAAGATACATTCAATTACACTATACAGCTTCAGTGGAACGGAGACTTTTTAAAAAGCGGAATAACCATCACCGATCTTCCGGGCCTGGGCGCATATGCCCCTGACAAGGATATGGGGAATGGGAAGACGCTGAAGGGACACGATTCTATTTCAACAGACGCCATCAAAAAAACAGACGCCATGGTATTTCTTGTGGATCCCCAGGTAGACGGCTCAGGAGTGCCTGCCCTGCAGGTAATGATCAGCAGTGCGCATTTAAAAGAAGCTGTGAAGCAAAGCGACCTGGTGATTCCTGTCCTGAACAAGGTGGACGACTGCCAGGGGAAGTCAGAAGTAGACCAGGCGGTTGATAAATTCGTGGACATACTGAAAAACACAGGCGTAGACAAAAGGGCAGAGGACATTCATCTGTATTCCGCCTGGTACGGCGAGTACAAATTTGCCGGGTTTTCTGATGACAGAACTTGCTTTTTCTTCAGGAATTATGAAAAATTCAGAGAAGATATCATAGAGGATGATGGCGACAGCATGTCTGAGGGAGAGCTGCACTGCGCCATTATGGAAAAATCCCGAAAGAGGCTGGCGATTCAGTATAAAAAATCGGGCATTGATGAATTTAAACGTTTTTTTCGCAGAGCTTATATTGCAAAAATCAAAAACAGTTATTCCCAGGCGGCTGTTCTTGCGGCCAGAAAATTAGCCCTGGACCTGATAGATCCTATTGGGAGCGTCCTGGACAATTTGGAGGTTCTCTACGGGGTAACCGGAGCTGCGATTCATGATATATCCAAGGGACTTAAGACCAGCGTGGATGCTCCGATCGCTGCCGCATTGAATAAAAATGCGGCCGTTAAGCATAACAACCAGATTATCCAGCATGTGCTGGACGGGATTCCGGAGCTTTATATTTCCGCTTTTGAGAAGGCATTGGAGGAGTATAAGGACAGAAACACAAAGATCTGCGGCGCCTTTTCCACCGGATGGCTGGGCTTCAGCGACAGGGCGCAGATTGACAAGCTGGGCACTGAAAACCAACTGAATTACAGTAAATTGTGTGAAGAGATGGACAAGCTGGGGGTGGACGTCAAGAAAGTAAATGAGAGCTTTCGTGTAGTGCTGAACCACGTGACACAGGAGACGGAAGATATGTACAGCGGCGCCTTGGAGGTTCTGGAAGAGCTGAAAGACTGGATCGCCGAGGCCTTAGACCAGTACGAAGAAAGATATAAGAAGAATGTAAGGGAAGGGGATCCTGTATTGAGATCCGTAGCCGCCCTGAAAAATACGCTGGTTCACTATACGGAACACCAAATTGACGTAATTATAGACGGTATGAAAGCCAACCACAGCAATCTTGCCAAGGCAGGCAACGATACAGTCAACAAAATTTTGGATCTGAATACCAGCACTGTGAATTCTTTTATTAAATCAGTGGTCGGCGATGTAAAATCCCGTCTCTCCACAGGGGGATTTTTTTCAAAGAAAGAGTACATCCGAGTTACTGGTTCCGGCGGCGTGCTGGAGATATTCAAAAACTTAAGCCTGTCTTCACAAGACAGTGCGTACATCAAAGGCGAAATACAGAAGATCGGCATTGTATCGATCACAAACAACTTGGACAGATGGTATCAGGAAACTGAAAATGCCATTAACAAGAATTTTACCCAGCTTCGGGTTCAGCTAATCCAAATGATGGACAATACGGTAAAAGAGCTTCAAAGCAGCAGCGGCGATCTCATTGAGCACAGAAGCCACTTGAGGAAGGCGCTGGATGAGGTGAAAAGTGCTTTTGTACAGCTTCGCAAGGACGTTCAGAAGCTATATGCGGCATCCTTGTCTGAGGCGGACGACGACGCATTGAGAAAATACGAAAAAAATATCTTCTGTGAAATCATGGATTTAACGGAGGAGGAAAAAGCCTATGAAGAAACGGATTGCTGAGTGCTTATCCAGCGTAGGGACAACCAGCCAGGTTGATAAGATTCTTGATCATTTTATGCTGGAGCCCATCGAGGATTCCGGGTTCGCCCTGCCGGATATTCAGGAACTGATCCGATCCGCCAGGGAGTGCCTGAATGGTACATACGTACAGGTGCCGGATGAAAATTACCATTCTCATCTGGCTATCCATAAGCTGGGAAGGCAGAGACAGCAGGAAAATGGGCAGGCTGCGGATAAAAATCTCCACAAAACTGCCCGGCATATGGCGCAGATCCTCTGCGCCTATGGGGAGGATATCTCTCTGACGGCTGCAAGCCGGGAGGATGGAGCCGGGGGCCGGGAGATGAAATTTCTTATTTCCAGCGAATCGAAGACAAGGGAACCTTTAGTCTCTATGATCCGGAGCGTCTATGGAAAGGCGGAGACAAGCCTGGCGAAGATGCCGGATGATTTTGGAATTAACATGTATGCCGGAGGCAGCGTAGGGTTTCAGGGCAGAGAGGCAAAGCAGAAGGGAGCGGATAAGGAGTTTGATAAATGTGAAGCCTGGACTTCCGCAATTTTATCTTCCCTGCCGGAAAATGGAAATTATAAGGTCACTCTGCGTTTGACGCCGGTTTCCCGCACGGAAGACGCCGTCAGGCGCCGCTCCAGGCTGAATGAGTATTACCGCAGGCTGCGGCTCTACAGCGATGTGAACTGGAGCAATAATATAAATTTGGGCCGTTCCCTCAACGGAGGAATGAACATGGTCGAGGGAATGATTGGAAAGGACACGGATGGAAGCAGCTCCAGCTATGGCCTTACCATGGCCGGCCAAAACGTACATAAAGAAGCCATGCTTCTGGGGGAGCGCCTGGAACATGAGATTTCCAGGCTGTCCCGCATAGAGCAGGAGACTTTATGGGCGATCAGCATCCGTGTCTCCGCACAGGATATGGACACCATCCAGACACTAACCTCCGTGCTGTCCGGAACCATGGAGGAAGCCAATATATACCTTGCCTGGAGCCAAAGAAAACCAGATTCTCCTATTCTGGCGCTGACTGGGGAAATTTTGCCCCTGGCCATGTTTCCCACGAAGGAATTTCCAGGTTTTGGCTTTGTGCAGAATGAAGAATTTTCCCTGTCCCGCCGTCAGAGCGGGGAGGGATTTACAGTGGGAGAACTGCTTTGGAACGGGACGGCAATCTCTTCTTTTGATATGGCGCCCCAGGAGCTGAGCCGTCATGCTTTTATCTGCGGCATGACTGGTTCAGGAAAGACCAATACTCTTTTTAAAATTCTGGAGGGAGTTAACCTTCCCTTCTGCGTCATCGAACCGGTTAAAGGCGAGTACAGAGCTTTAAAGTCAGTCTGCCCGGATCTGCAGGTTTGGACCATGAAGGTTGCGGACAGCAGCAGCCCGGATTTGAGCATTCTGCAGATGAATCCTTTTTGGTTCCCTGTGGGGGGAAATGTGGCTTTTCACATTGACAGCCTGAAGACCATCATAGCATCGTCCTTTGAATTAACGGCTGCTATGCCCAACATTCTGGAACAGTGTCTCTATAATATTTATGTAAAGGCGGGGTGGGATTTAGTCACAGGCCGCAACGTATATTGGAAGAAACTGCCTGAGGCATATTTATATCCCACCTTCAGCGATCTGTGTACGGAAGTTGAGGATTACATCAAGAATTCGGATTTCAGCGGGGAGACAAAGGGAGACTACAAAGGAGCCCTGCTGAGCCGCCTGAAATCCTTTGTCAGCGGTTATAAGGGAATACTGCTGAATACCAATGTCTGCCCGGACTATGGACAGATCATGAGGGGACACAGCGTGCTGGAATTGGAAGGACTGGCGGACGATGCGGACAAGTGTCTCGTTATGGGGACAGTTTTGGTACAGTATTATCAGTACCTGAAACTTCATTTTTCTTCTTCGGGACAAAAGCTGCAGCATCTGCTGATCATCGAGGAAGCCCACCGGCTTTTTAAAAATACAAAAAACAGCCGGGGCCGTACGGACGGCGGCCCAGACCCAACAGGGCAGTTGGTAGATTCTCTGAGCAATATGATGGCGGAAATCCGGGCCTTCGGGGAAGGAATGCTGATTGTAGACCAAAGTCCCACGAAAATAGCGGAGGACGTGATTAAAAATTCCGCCGCAAAGATCGTACACCGCATTGACAACAGCAATGACATTAAGGCTCTCCAGTCTTCCATGCTGCTTCCGGATGATATATTAAGCTTTGCCTCCCTTGCGCAGGGAGAGGCGTTAATACGGACAGACGGAATGGAAAAACCCTGTAAAGTAAAGATCCTTTGTTCAGATATAAAAGAAAAATATAATTTGTCCGCCTCATTCCAAGGGGGCGGGATTGACGAAAGTCCCCTGGCGGATGTTTTTATAGCCAATTCCGTGCTGAATAATGAGAAGGCTGCGGAGCTGATTCAGGAAAGGGTAAGCGCCTTCTTAAACTGCATAACTATGTACGGCATGGAGCACTGGTATGATATTACGGAGAGTCTTCTCTGGGATATTTTAGACGTACTGCGCAGCTGCAAGATGCTGGATATGGTGGAATATAAAATGAGCGTTTTGTCTGAAATCATTTCCATCGCCATTAAGAGCCTGTACAGCGGGGAAAGCAAGCTGGATATGGGGACTGTACATATGTTTGCCATGAGGCTGCTGGACTTCTTCCGTGAACAGAAAGAGGGACGTCTGGTGAAACCTAAAGCCATAGAAATATTCCAGAGGTATCTGGACAGGAATGTTTCCGATATCGTCAGGGCATCCTGCCTGCAGCATACGGGAGGGCAGGAACATATTAAGCTGTGCAGGGAGGCAGGCCTGGATCCGAACGAGACCTTCTCCATGATCGTGACCTGCTTTATCCATGATGTTGCTCCCGCCTTTGAGTACGGTACCGTGGAAGCGGACCCGGATCATCTTATGACAAGCTTTTTGCAGAACTGCATCCCGGCTGCGCTGCAGCAGGGAATCCTGGAGAAATATTATCCGGCATTTGAAAAGCTGGCGGCTTATTTGGACACAGTATACAAAGGCGCCCCGGAGCTGCTCTGAAGGGGATACAAATGTGATGGAAAAATGAATAGAACAGAATTGTAAAGGCTATATATATAATGTATAATAAGTATAAGTGATGCCTGCAGGCGGAAAAGCCTGCAATTCTGGCTATTTAGAGGAGCAGCGGAAGTATGAAATTTCAGGATATGCCTTACAGCCGCATTGATTTTGAGAAGGCGGCAGATGAACTGAAGAAAATTATGGAGGATTTTAGGGAGGCCGCAGACTGGGAAGAGGAACTGGAGGTTCACAAGAGATATTATGCTCTCTCGGACCACGTGAAGACCATGAGGATACTGGCCCAGATCCGCCACAGCATAGACACGGTCGATCCCTTTTACAGTGAGGAAAAGGATTATTATGACCAAAAGATGCCGGAATTTTCCAACCGGGAAGTAGAGTACAGGAATCTGCTTCTCAAATCCCCCAACCGGGAGAAGCTGGAAGCGGTGATTGGACGGCCTGCCTTTGCCAACATGGAGCTGGGGGCCAGGTCTGTCAGCCAGGAGACCGTGCCCTTGATGCAGGAGGAGAATGCTCTGGTTACCAGGTATGAGAAGCTCCTGGCCGGGGCGCAGATTCCCTGGGAGGGGGAGACCTTAAACCTCTCTATGATGACCCCATATCTGACAAGCCCGGACAGGGAAGTGCGCATTCAGGCGGCGGAGAAGGTAAATGAATTTTATGAGAGCATCCAGGGAGAACTGGATGAGATCTTTGACCTGCTGGTGAAAAACAGGACGCTCCAGGCAAAGAAGCTGGGCTTTGAGAACTTTACATCCCTGGGCTACTGCCGCATGATGCGCAGCAGCTACGGCAGGGAAGAGGTGGAGAGTTTCAGAGAACAGATTAAGAGGTACTGGGTGCCCTTTGCGGAAGAGATCTGGGAGAACCGCCGAAAACGGCTGGGCCTGAACAAGCTGTATCACCTGGATGAGGGAGTAAGCTTTCAGGAGGGCAGCCCAAAGCCTGTGGGGAGTCCCCAGGAGATTTTAAAGGACGGGCAGAGAATGTACGACGCCCTGTCCCCGGAGACATCGGAATTCTTCCGGTTCATGATGGAGCATGAACTCCTGGACGTCTTTTCCCGAAAAAATAAGCAGGTAGGGGGATATATGGAATATCTCCCTGAGTTTGGAGCGCCTTTTATCTTTGCCAATTTTAACGGAACCAGCGGGGACGTGGATGTAATCACCCACGAATGCGGCCATGCCTTCCAGGGATATCTGGTGGGAAAGGAAGATCCGGTGCGGGAACACTGGGACATTACCATGGAGACGGCGGAGACCCATTCCATGTCCATGGAATTTTTTACGAATCCATGGATGGACTGGTTTTTTGGGGTGAGAGGGAAGGACTTCCTTCTGTCCCAGTTTGAGGATGCGGCGGTGTTTATTCCTTACGGATGCATGGTGGATGAATTCCAGCATATCGTATACGACCAGCCGCAGCTTACGCCAGAACAGAGAAAGGCGGCCTGGAAGAAGCTGGAGCGTGAGTACAAGCCTCACCTGATCTATGGGGAGGCGTCACGGTTCTACGAAAACGGAGGCTTCTGGCAGAGACAGCACCACATCTACAGCCTGCCTTTTTATTATATTGATTATGCCATTGCTCAGACGAATGCATTCCAGTATCGGATCTGGATGGAAAAGGACAGGCAGGGAGCCTGGGAGAGCTATCTTAAGTTCTGCCGCCTGTCCGCCTCGGACTTCTTTGGAAATATGCTCACAGAGGCGGGGCTTGAAAGTCCCTTTGAGGAAGGGAGAATCCGGGAACTGACGCAGAAACTGGCAGAGATTTATGAAAGACTGAGATCAGAATAAAGCCTTTCGGAGATGTGGGTTATGAGTGGAGACGACAAAAGAAAAAAACCCCTA
>DVGR01000278.1 GCA_018712605.1 Candidatus Choladousia intestinigallinarum | reverse complement strand
TTCTTTTTCAGAAGTATTTTCCTGGGCTGCTAAGTCCTGCACCGCCTCCGTACTCTCTTCCTCTGAAGTACTGTCCTCCGTATTTTCTTCAGAAACAGGCTCTTCAGACAGCGGAGCTTCACCTAAAGCTTCCTCAGAGTCTTCTGCCGTGCTGTAAAACTCTGTATTTCCCGTTATAGTCAATGTGCTTTCCTCACCGGTAAGTTCAATCTGTACATCTGCCTGTGACAGCACCGATGCATCTGCCTCATCTGTCTCTTCTGCTTCTGTCTCTTCTGTTCCGTTCTCCGAATCTGCAGTATCTTCTTCCCCCTCTGCGGATAATTCTTCCGCCTGGGAATCTGTCACCGTTCCCAGCTCTATCGTAATACTGCTCTCATCTATGGACACTACCTGACCCAAAACAGCCTCTTCGGAAGCCTCACCTTCCAGGTCAGAATCCGTGATCTCGATCGTCACAGCTTCAGTCACAGCTTCCGTCTCATTTGTTTCCTCCGCAAACACATTTACTGATGCAGCGGACAGCGCCAGTCCTAACATAAGTGCCAGATATCTTCTCTTCATATTCTTTCCTTCCTTTCTGTAGTAAGAGAATCCATGTAATGGCAGCAGCCATAACCTGCTACGCACAATATCATAAAATAATACTGTGTCTGGTTTGTGACTGACCTGTGATAGGACTGTGTTCATAAAATTAAAAGACTATAAAGGAAATTTTTCTCATATTTCAAACCAACGGATCTCATTTGGCGACAATTCCAGCTCAAAGGAGCTGCCATCCCCTTTATAAACCGTTGTTTTCTGCGCTTCATACGTATTGTTCACGGCACAGAATTTTCCGTTCTTAACGTAGGCATGGATATCCACGCAGCAGTTAGAGGAAAACCACTTCAGAAGCTCTTCCTCGCTTCGGCAGCTCCAGAGAATGGAACGGTGAAGAATCCGGCTGTTCTCAAAGCTGTAGGGAAGTCCGGATATGTATACGCATCGTCCCTTCCCCCATGGGTGGACAGCCATCTGCACTTCCTTCTCCCTCTGTATGATGATCTCCGTATCCTCCAGGGCGTAGATATTCTTCTTCCCTTCTCCGAAATCCACATCGCCTCTGCAGTCCTCCAGTATGAAGTGATCCCGGTGTTCCTCCCAGTTATATTTGTCATATCCCAGAGTGTAGCCCGTCTCTTTTTCCACTCCAAGGGCAGAAGAAAGCTGAAGATAATGGCCTTGATACTGGTGCCCGGAGGGCTCCCCGATTCCTATGAAACCGCCGCCATTTTTAATGAAACGCCGCAGGGCGGAGGGAACCGCCGGATTCTCCCAGATCTTTCCTCCTGTATGAGCAGTGTCGCCGTCTCCTACGTTGATGACTACATCTATCTCATCGAGAATCTTGGGGTTCTCCAGAAGATCGTCAAAAGAAATAAATTTTACGTCAAAGGGTGCGCCGGAAAGGATCTCGATTACCCCGGCGTAGCTGTAATTCTGCTTCTGATATAAGGCGTGATGCACCATATGGCATCCCCAGGAACGCATCCTTCCCCAACTGTTCAGGACGGCTACTCTCTTCAGGCAGAAAGGCACAGTGCCCTTGATATTCTCATAGAGCTCCCGGAACTCTCGGCAGACCTTTTCCACGTAATCCACAAAATCTGGGAACTGGCAAGCCAGCTTCAGATAACCGCCATACCCAATCCGGTCAATGGGCTTCCGCAAGATCGCTCTTCTCGCTGTCACCCAGTTTTCTTTTGCCTCTTTTACAGGGTCTCCGCCCTCATAAAATGTATCCGGGAAAAAATAGGGCAGGAGGCGTCCTTCCGTGTATTCCACCCCGGGAATATCTGAGATCAGCCGCAAAGTGGATCCATTCCCCACACTGCCCACCACTGCGTCTACACCGGTTTGGGAAAATTCTTTCATAAAGGGCTCTGTGCCAATCCAGTGATCCCCCAGAAACATCATAGCTTCTTTTCCCAATTCATGGGTTAAATCTACCATCTCCTTAACGAGAGATGCAACCTCTCGACGCTGAAAGGCCATGAAATCTTTATATTCCCTGCTGGGTTCCCGGTATTGGTTATTATAATATCCCTGGTCAATGATAAATTCCGGCCTGAACCGGTACCCTGCCTCTTTTTCAAATTTTTCAAGAATATAGGGAGAAACAGAGGCGGAATACCCGTACCAGTCCACATATTTTTCTCGTTTCAGTTCATCAAAAACTAATGTAAACTGATGGAAGAAGGTAGTATAGCGGATCACGTCCACATAGGGATGCTCTTCTATAAATTTGCGCAGCCTCTTAAGGGTGTAATCATGGGTTTTCGGCTGCCGTACGTCGAAGGTAATCTGATGCTCAACATCTTTCCAATCATTTACCACCGCATTATACATGTGTACCGGATCCCAAATCAGATAAGCCAAAAAGCTCACTGTATACTCATGAAAAGGCGCAGGCTTATAAATCTTCACGCAGCCGCTCTTCTCCTCATAACTCCAGTTCTCCGGGGAAACAACCTGGCCGGAAGTACGGTCAACGACCTCCCACCAGCGTTTAATGTCGTCCCTGGTGTTCGGCATCAGAAGCTCTCTGCTGATTCCTTTCATAAGCGGAATCGCAAGCTCTTCCTCACCTGCTTCCCAGAATCCTGTCATAATATAGCACTGCTGCACTTCATCAGGGTTTGCCTTGGCCCACTCATTATCTTTTCTGGTGGTATAATAGGTTGAATAGACCTTGGCCGCCACATTTCTCAGCTCTTCCGGGTACTCTGTCCCATCGCAGTCACGGATGGCGTCAGCCCCCCACCTTTTAATCAGTTCCAGTGTTTCAGGCACCACATCCAAATCCGTGGGTATTGTCACTCTGCCGAACGTCTTTTGATCTTTACTCATATTCATTCCATCCTTCTGTCAATCTGTAATGGTTTTCCCGTTTCCTAATCATTCAAACCTCTTGTTATAGATCATCAGCGCTGCCAGAAGCAGCACCAGGCCCACGAGCATGATTCCCAACCCCATTAATTTTCCGGTCATCGTCCAGCCCGCGGCCACCATTGCCAGCCCCACAATGAAAAACAATGCAATCAGGATCATTCTCATTCCTGCATGTTCTTTCCAGAATTTCATCTTCTCACCTTACCCTTTCAGTCCTCCCAGAGTCATTCCCTGAGTCAGTTTTTTCTGTACACAGATATAAAGGATCAGTGTAGGCAGCATAACCAGTACCAGGCCGGCGTAAAGCTGTCCATACTCCGTGGCCGCCTGCTGGGCCTGTGTAAGCTGCATAAGGCCTACAGGAAGCGTCTTTGCTCCTTTTGGATCTGAGAGAAGCGTCATAGCAATAATATACTCGTTCCAGAAGGACAAAAAGTTGAACAAAATCACTGTGATAATGGATGGCTGCGCCATAGGGAAGATAACCTTCACCATGGTAACCCCGTATCCTGCCCCGTCAATGTACGCTGCCTCTTCAAAATCATGCGGAAGGGTAGCAAAATATCCAGACAGCAGATAAATTGTAAAGGGAAGGGCTGTGGAGGCATATACAACGGCAAGCACCACAACATTATTCAGCAGCAAACCCGTTCCAAATATCTGCCGCAGCCACGTATCCCCATCTACCAGCATTAAAAAAATGGGAACCACAATATAATTCACGTTGATGAAGAGTCCCGCCATAAAAGCCACATTCAGGATCTTTCTTCCCCTGAACTGGAATCTTGACAAAGCGTAAGCCGCAGGCAGGGCGATCACCAGCAGCAGTATGAGAGCAAGGGCCGTTACCAGAACGGAGTTCAGCATATACTCTCCCATACGTGCCTTATTCCACGCATCCGCAAAATTCTGCAGATGCACTCCCATGGGAAGAGCCCAGGGATTTCCGTAGAATTCACTGTTCTGCTTAATAGACGCCATAAATACCCAGGCCACCGGCACAATGATGGTTACTGCCAGGGTAATCAATGCCACGTAAATAAATAATTTGTAAATACCTTCACTTGTGGATTTTTTTCTGTGTTCCATAGCAGGCCCTCCTTAAAATTCAAGTGTTTCACGCTTCGTAACTGCATTGACCAAAGCCGAGAGTCCGAAGGAAAACAGAAAGACAAGGGCGCCGATCGCCATACCATATCCGTAGGATGAGTTCGTATAAGCCTGTTTGTACATATACGACAGGGCAACCTCAGAGGCCCCGTTGGGCCCGCCGGAGGTCATGGCTTTTACAAACAGAAACGCCATATTGATTGTACTGATGATAAAGAATGTCAGAGTAGTACGAATGTTTGTCCAGATCAGAGGAAGCGTAAGCTGAAAGAACTGCGTGATCCTCCCTGCCCCGTCGAGACTGGCGCTCTCATACAGGCTCTGGGGAATACTTGCCATAGAAGCCATATACATAACCATGTAATATCCAATGGCCTGCCACACCATAGCAATGATAAGGCTGACCATTACCATTCCTTCCCCTTTCCAGAGGATAGCCACGGTCTTTCCCGAAAGAAAAGACAGCAGACTGTTGAGCGTTCCGTTATTGGTGTCGTAAATCGCACTGAAAATGGCGGAGATTACCACCACTGACAAAATATTGGGAATATAAAAAATTACACGGAAGAAATTCTGCCCTTTGATTTTTTCCCTGGTGAGAATGGCGGCAAAAATCAAGGCAAAGGCAAAGGTAATCACCGTCACCACCACGATCAGCAGAATTGTATTCTGCATGGAGCGGATGAAATTAGCGTCCTGGAGCAGTCTCGTAAAGTTGTCAAGCCCCACAAAGTCCTCGGTAGGCGAGTAGGCGCTTCGTTTAAACAATGACATGCGGAATACGTTCAAGGTGGGAATAATCATAAATACGGTAAATAGAACCACAGCCGGCGCCACACAGAGAAATAAGAAGCGGCTGCGGCCTGATCTTTTTTTCATAAGATAAAACTCCCTTCTATGGAATGCAGGAAAGATTCCTTTCAGAAAAGGGAGCCGCTGCAAACTACAGCAGATTTGCAGCGACTCCCACTACATTCAGTTTTTAACGATTGTGTTCCTGTTACTGGATCAGATTTGCTCTCATCTGGTCACTGGCGGATTTAATGCCGTCAATCCACTCTTCCTCTGTGATGGTACCTGAAACCAGAGAATTTACCGGATCAAACCATACTGTACGGTTATCCATTCCCTCGATCGGAGTGAATGCTGCAAAGTTGCCCATAGCAGCTTTAGCGCCATTGTCATAAATGGAGTAGAACATCTGATTGTCACCTTCCAGTTTCTCAGAAATGTTCAGTACCGGCTGGATTGCTCCTGATTTTGCAAAGATTTCGCATGCAGTATCACTGTAGAGATATGCGATAAACTGCTTAGCCGCATCCTGGTTCTGCGCACCGCTGGGAATCCATGCCTGCTCAAACCATGTATAGCTGTAGCGGTCTCCGCCGTCCTCTACTGCCGGAAGAGCTGTCATGCCCCACTCAAATCCGTCTGCTCTGGGAGCTTCTGCCATCTCGCCTACGATCCATGTACCATTGGGCATGAACAAAGCCTTATTGTCCAGAACAAGCTGCTGATTCTTGGTGAAATCCTGGTCGTTGGCCTGTGCAGGAGTCGTGGGCTCTGTGTATTCAGCCAATTTTGCCACGATATCGAAGCAGGTCTGCGCTTCCGGAGTATCCCAGATGCCTTCTGCATAATTGGTAGCCTGGTCAAAGAACTCCGCTCCGCCTACGCTGTACATCAGAGCATAGAAGAAAGCGTCAAAATATCCTGTGGTGGGATAAGTAAAGAGAGAAATTCCCTCTTCCTTCGCAACATCGCCCAGCGCCCACATTTCATCCCAGGTAGTGGGAACTTCCCATCCCTTTTCCTCGAAAAGGCCTGCATTATAGAAAAGGCCGCAGGGAGAATAGAACATAGGAGCCAGATAGGTCTTGCCGTCTCCATAAGGATTCGTCAGTGAGGTCTCTGTAAAGCCTCCGGCAATTTTATCGCCTACTACTGCTTCCTCTCCCGGTACTGTCATGGAGAGTACATCTGTGATATCCACGATGTTCTGGTCTTTAATGAATGTCTCTGTGAGTGCGTCCTCACGTCCGGTAGCCAGATGGATTACATCGGGAAAATCTCCTGATTTCATGGACGGGCCAATTACGTCCTCAAGGTTTTTGTCTGTAACCAGATCAACCTCGATACCAGTCTCGGCTGTAAAAGCCTCGCAGACTTCCTGCCACATCTCACTTCCGTAAGCTGTCTCGATTGCCGCTACTTTAAGGACTTCTCCTTCTTCCGCTGCTGCAGTCACACCACAGCTTGCAACCATTGCTGCTGCCAGAAGAAAACTCATTGCTCTTTTCATACGTTTTCCCTCCTGTTTCATAATAGATAATTAGTTTCCAGTGCTCTTTCCTTACTAATTCACAGTATAACAGCATCATTTTTTATTTCCAACGGCTTTCTTGCGCACTTTTTTATATATCTTGCTGCTTTTGGATATAATGATTTGTTTTTTCTGTTATTTAGCCATTTTTGCTGTGCAAAATATCATTTTAACAGTCTTTCCCTCTCTTATCTTCTTCATAATCTGCACATAAAACCACAGAACTCTCTTGTGTTTAAAGGTATTTTACTTTATAATGGTTTGAAAGATACATTATATCCTTGAAATTCAGAAAATAATATTTTATATATCTTGCCTTCCAAATCCAGGAGGAATTTGCTTATGAGTACCAGTCACTACACGTTCGACTCCCTTTCAGTTAATCCTGTGGACCGCTCTGTCACCAAACTTCTGTACGTCAGTGTGGCCCGCTACAGTGCGGAATGGAACAGCACCCTGCACGCCCATCCATGTGCGGAAGTTTTTTTCGTCACGGGAGGCCAGGGTTTTCTGCGGCTCTTTGACAGCGATATTCCCATTACCACGGATGATGTGATTATTGTAAATGCCAATGTAGAGCATACGGAGATCAGCTCTGAAGAATATCCTCTGGAATATATCGTGATCGGCATTGACGGAATTGAAGCCCTGTCCGGCGACAACGGAAAAGACGGATATTCTATCGTCCATTTCCAATCCGAAAGGGAAACCTTTCTCTTTTTCCTTAAAAACCTTCTCAAGGAAATTGAGGCAAAACCTCCAGGCTACCACACGGCCTGCCAGGATCTTTTGGAAATCCTGCTTCTGCATCTGATGCGCCGCAGCGAATTTTCCGTAACCTTCGTTCCGTCTTCCAGAAAATCCAGCAAAGAAGCCGCCCTTGTCCGCCGCTTCATTGACAACCATTTCAAAGAAGACCTGTCCCTGGACGATCTGGCGGAATATGCCCATATCAGCAAATATTATCTGGTTCACATTTTTACGAAAGAATACGGGACCTCTCCCATAAACTACCTGCTCTCCCGCCGGATCCAGGAGAGCGTTTATCTGCTTACCGAAACCAGGCTCTCTCTTTCAGATATCTCCGGGACTTTAGGATTTTCCTCACCCAGCTATTTTTCCCAGAGCTTCCGGCGTGTGAAAGGGATCAGCCCGCTGCAGTACCGGATCCAGAACCAAAATATTTAGCGCAGAATCTAAACGAAACAAAAAAACACCGCAGAGTACCTCTGCGATGTCATATGTTCAGGATTTACTCCTATACTTATCTTTTTTTAACTTATGTTCTGATTAATGTCTATTTTCTTAAAAAGCCCTATTAAAAAGCAGATAACGGGAATCGAACCCGCCTCTCCAGCTTGGGAAGCTGGCGTTCTACCGATGAACTATATCTGCAAGCAAAAATAGTATATCACAAAACCAGAAAAAGGCAAGAGTTTTTTAGAAAACTTTCCCGGCTCCATAACTGTAACGATTTCAGCCTGCGGCAGAGTGAAATTTTTCATTTCTGCCGCAGGCTCATTTTTGTCAGCGGGCATTCAGTATGAATTTCTCCAGTATCTCGGCCACGCCGTCATGGTTGTTGTCTGCAAGAGTGACGTAATCGGCAGCTTCTTTCAAAAAAGCTTCCCCATTGCACATAGCTGCTCCAATACCGGCCGCCTGAATCATAGTCAGGTCATTCTCCGCATCCCCGGCTGCCAGAGAATGCCCTATGGGAATTCCCAGATAGCCGCAGAGGAATCTGACTGCATTTCCCTTATTGACGCTCGGGGGCACCAACTCCAGCAGGGCCGCATGTGATAAGAATAGATCCAGCTTCCCCTGACATCTGGGCTCTATATAGCTGCGAAACTCCTGGATCCGGCTGGGATCCTTATAAGAAAGGGCCAGGATCTTAGGCGGTTCTTCCTCAAGGGCCTGGGTTACGTCCTCGACTACCATAAAAGGCAGATCCTGGATCTGCACATAGGTATGGAGATCCTCATTGTCCTGCTCTGTGACTACATGAGTAGCTGTATACGTCTGTATGCTGATTCCGAAATCTCTGGCATCATCGAACACACTGCGGACTACCTCCATGGGCACAGACTGACGGTAAATCAGAGCGTCACGTTCTGTGTCATAAATCTGCCCGCCGTTATAGCAGACGATGTAGCAGCCTGCTCCCATAAGTCCCAGGGTTTCTGCCTGCCTTTTGGCACTTGGAAGGGCTCTCCCTGTGGAAAGTACGATCACGTGCCCCTTCTCTCTCATGGCTTCCAGGGTCTTTCTGTTTTTTTCTGTGATATTTTTTTCGTCATTCAGAAGCGTACCGTCTAAATCCGTAAAAAAGATCCACCGGTTTTTCTCTTTCTCTAAATATTTTTCTAGTGCCTCATCACTTTCAGAAATCCAGATATCCTCTTCATCCGCCGTCAGTCCCAGATACTCTCTCAGGGTGCGGGGATCGTCACTGAAATTCCATTTCTGCGCCAATCCAAAAATTTCATCAAACTCAGCCTCTCCGGCCATATAGCGTTCCCGAAAAGTCATCTCTGCGTCCTCCTGCTGTCTCGCTTTACAAACTCCTCTAGTTCAATCACCTTTCCATTTTCACACCGGGACTCTTCCGCAGCAAATGCGATGTAGTGGCTTTCCATAGATTGCTCCACCGTGGTCATGGAGCTGCTCTTTTCCCCGTCCAGAATCAGGCGGATCAATTCCCACACCATCTGCGCATCCCCGCCTCCGTGGCCGCTAAAATCCTCTGCCAACGCATTCACGTCGATTTCCTGGTTTTCTCCAGCGAAGGGACGTATGTAAATTTTATTGGCTCCCATATCCCCCTCAATTTCACCAAGACATCCCATAATACGAATTCTGCGGGAATTTTCCTTTGTAAATGCACACATAGTGAAATCTATGGTGGTTCCGTCCTCCATCTGGAGATTTACCACCTGATGGTCTACCACATCATTATCACAGTAATATACACACCTGCCATATGGTCCTGTTTTCAGCGCCTCCACAATGTTTTCCTCCGTAGGATCGCTGTTCAGCACATTGACTGGCCAATCTTTATTCCCCCTGCGAAGCTGTGTCAGATAATAGGCCGGGGCGCTGTAGGGGCAGGATTCGCTGTAGGGACAGCCATCCATGCATCTCTTAGCCGCACCCCTGGGCGCTCTGCTCTCTTTAAAGAGGCGGAGATCCCCAAAAGAGGAAACTCTTCTGCAGTGTTTGCCGCTGAGCCAGAGAAGAATATCGAAATCATGGCAGCATTTCTGCAGGATCATAGGGCTGGTCTCTTTTTGATTTCTCCAATTTCCCCTTACAAAGGAGTGAGCCTGATGCCAATAGGAGACTCCTTCAGAGGCCTGTATGGAAACAATCTCTCCGATTATGCCGGATGCAAGGCATTCTTTTATTTTCCGATAGAACGGCGTGTAGCGCAGCACATGGCAGACAATAACGTGACGGCCGTACTCTGCAGCCGTTCTCTCTATCTCGATACACTCCTCAAGATCCGGAGAAATAGGCTTCTCCAGAAGCAGGTGGTAGCCTGCCTTCATGGCCTTCACCGCATATTCATAATGCAGGTGATCCAGAGTGGAGATACATGCCACCTGGGCTATTCTAGGCTGCGAAAAAAAATCATCTGCATCTGTATAACACTGATCCGCCGGTACTCCATATTTGTCCTGCATTTCAAAAAGCTTCTCAGGATCCGCATCCACAGCCGCCGCAATCTCCAGACGGTCAGGAAATCTCTCCTGACACCTGGCGTACGTATCTTTTCCCCTGGATCCGCATCCAATAATTGCCATCCTCATCTTCATGATAAAAAGCTTTTCCCCTCCCATTCTTCATCCGGTTCTACTCCCAGCAGCTCTGCTATGGTGGGCGCTATGTCCTTTATATTCAGATTTCCCAATCGGTTGCCGGGAGGGATCTCCTTTCCGCATATAAATATAGGAATTGTCATATCCTCCGGCATAGCCGTTCCATGCATCCTGTCATGGCCCCCATGATCCGCCGTGACCAGAACCGCATAATCCTCAGGAAGCGTCTGCCTGATCCTTTCAATATTTTCCCAACTGTTCTCCAGAGCTTTTTTATACTCCCGGCTCATAAAGCCATATTTATGTCCAGTCTCATCCGCATAGCCTAAATACAAAAAAGCAAAATCCGTCTCAATTTCATTGAGATATTTTATAGCCGCTTCCGTAGTCCGGTCATTCGCCACGTCTCCCCCTACAGCTCCCCCTTTCCAGAAAAAAGAAAAATCCAGGGAACCAGGTCTTGTAAGATCTCTCAATTCCTCCCAGTCATAAAAAAAGGCACATTTTCTGCCATGACTCTTCAGGACCTCACACAGTCCCTTCACAGGTCTTACCTGCGGCATATAAAGATTGGTGGTTATGCCATGCCTGCCTGGATCCACGCTGTGGAACAAAGACATGTGGCAGGGAAGGGTTACGGAAGGCATCACTGTAGTGGCTTCCAGTGTATAGGCGGACTCTTCCATCATCTTTTCTGCTTGGGGAATATCTAAAATTGCATCAGGACGCATTCCGTCCACTAAAATTAATAGTACTCTCATCTCTCCTAATACTCAGGAACGGACAGCCCCGGAAAAATCCAGACTGCCCGTTCCTGTTTCCGTTCTGAAGTTTCTGTTTCCAGTTCCTGTGTCACCCTGTGAGAAGCGCTTTATTCAAACTCATAACTTCTAGCCACTTCAATCACCGTGCCGGGCGTAAAATAATCGTCATCACCTGTGTAAACCGTAACCTGGCAATCCCTGCCGTAGTCTTCGTAACAGTAGGTATAATATTTATAATCTTCGCTGTCATCGTCTGCCTCATACGTTACCCCCGCAGCATCCAGCACGCTCAGGAAATCCTCTTCTGTCATGCCAACGGAGATACCTCCCGGCAGAACCCCCTCTGCATTCAGGGCATATCCGCCCACTTCCAGAGACTCAATCCAGCAGTTGGAGGGAACCGTAGCATAATCTGCCTCATTGGCCGCCATGGTACGAAGCTCTACTCCGCCCTTGCGCAAAGTTACCCATCCGAAACTATTCGCCATGATCGTAGGATCCGATGCCGTCTCGTCCAGCTCCCATCCGTCGGCCTCCAGCACACTTACGGGAACAGGAAGGGTATACGCCACTCCGTCCACCTGGATCTGAGGAGCCGCCGGATCATCGCTTAAAGCTTCCGGCTTTACGTAGGCTGCCACAGCCTCCGGCACCTCAGCGCTTGCCTCTCCTGCGTCAAAGCCCTCTGGAGCCACAAAATTCCTGATTGAGATTGCTTCAAGAACGCCGCTCTCCTTGTACACGGAAAATTCCACGTAGCTATAGCTGTCTGTACTGTAAGTAAGCTGTGTATACAAGTCGCCTTCATATGTATCCGTAGGCGTACCGTAAGCAGAGGTAATAGATTCCACATTGGCCTCACCCCGGGTGATGCCTCCGGGAAGAACGATACTTTCATTCCCCAGGGGCCAGTAATAATTGTCTATCTCAATCCCGCCCACCAGACATTCTGTCACAGGCAGATTGTTCATAGCTAAATTTATAAAGTCAAAATATACTTTAACTCCATCTTTGGAAAAGGTGACGAAGGTATACTGGTTGGGTTCCAATTCCTGGGTCATCTCTTCCTGATCGTCAGCCGTCCATCCAAGGGACGTAAGCGTTTCATAAGTCATAGGAAATTCATAAACCGCTCCATCTATCTGAATCTGGTAATCCGACCAGTCCTCAGAAAGAACTTGACCAGCAGAAGCATCCTGGGCTTCTCCCGCCTCATTTACTTCTTCTGTGACTATGTCCAGAAACTGTTCTTTTGCATCCTGGACAAGCTCCGCCTCTGACTCCTGGGCCTGTACCACCCCTCCCGCCGTAAGACACAGGGCAAATAAAAGTGCAGCCTTTTTCATTTTCATTCCTTCATCCTCCTTTGGATCCGAGGCGGTGCGTTCCCACCCCTATATATCAGTTATTCTATCACAGATTCCATCCTTCGTAAATCTTTTCCTGCAAAAGTGAAAAAGCACTGTGAATTTTCGTGAAATTCACAGTGCTTCGCTGTTCATTGTCTAACGGAAGAAATTACATCAATAGGAAACCACCTTGGTTCCCATAGGACAGTTCTTCGCAATAAAGCTCAGATCCCCATCACTGAGACGGATGCAGCCATCTGAGGCCGCCGCTCTGGTCACGCCTGCAATGGTCCTTCTGTGGAAAGCATTTCCCCACTGTTTTACGGAATTCCATGTGAAATAAATTCTGACTCCGCCGTAAGCATGATCTTTAAAGAGAAGCTTAAACTCTCCAAGGGGAGTCTTTCCCATCTTACCGACTACGCAGGGCATGCTGCGAACCAGTTTCCACTCCCGATACGATCCCTTAAACACATTGGTCTGCAGGGTATACTGGTTAATCCAAATCAGATAATTGGTATCGCTCTTATAACCTTTCGTATTTACAAATGCTTCCTTCTGGGCCTTGGAATACGACTTCTTGGTTGTATTCATACTGTTGTATGTAAGAGCTGACCCGTACATTCTGATCTTCGTTCCATCCTTGAGGAAAACGTAAAACTTATGATTTCCTCTGGAGGTGGAGGTAACCTTTGTACCCTTCTTCAGCTTAATGGTTTTGCCTGTGGAGGCTACCGTGGCCGTAGTGTTTTTCTTCACCGTTGCATTAAAATAACGTCCGTGCACTGCCGATACGTTAATCGTCTTCGCAGTGGCCTTCACTGCGCCGGAGAGCTTTCCGTAACCGGTCTCTCCTTTTACCTTCCGGTAGCTCTTGATCTTAAAGCGGTACGTCTCTCCGCTCTTCAAGTTCTTTATCTGGACGTACGCATTTCTTGTGGTACCGATTCTCTTATATGTCTTTGTCTCTGAATCATACTGATACAGAATGTAGCCGGTGGCCTTGGAGGCCTTATTCCATTTTAAGGTAACCGACTTGTTTCCATAGCTGGCCACCCGAAAATTCTTAACCGCTCCCGGTGTGCTGACATACGTCTTGGCGGAGGCCTTTGGGGAACCCTCTTCGCTATAATACGTTTTCCCCTTTACGGTCTTATACGCATACACCTGATATGTATATTTTTCCTTGGCCGGAAGATTCTTTAGGGTATAGGTGGTTTTTTTTGTATTGGCAATTCCCTTCTTGGCTCCAGTCTCCTCGTCAATCCTGTAAATCCTGTAGCCCTTGGCGCCGGATACAGAACTCCAGGTCAGCTTAATGGAGGTCTCCGAGACAGCTTTCGCCTGCAGCCGTTTTACATTGCCCGGGCGGTTCCCCGCCGCCTGCAGGGCCTGAACCGGCACAAAAGTCAGCAGAAACATCAACAGCAAAAGAATACCATATTTCCCATAACGCTTCATTCTAAGTATGCACCTCTCCTATCCTTTAACTTTTAGAAAAAATATCCCTTGTTGTTCAGCTCTATTCTAACGTGGGAGACATTAACTTGTCAACAAAATCTGTCCACTTATTTCTCTCACATTATACCTCAAAAACCAGAATTACAGCTTCAGTTTAGTCCCTTTTCCGTCTCTTGCGGCAGTCTTCAGCCTGGATACAGGAATATTCTTTTCCTTATAGGTGATTTCCTGCTGCTTATCACCAGACAGCCAGTATACCGCCGTCACTTTATCATCCTGAGACAGCTTCATACCTCGGACGCCTACCGCCGCTTTCTTTTTCTCTGGGATTTCGGCTGCCGGGAAACGAAGGAAATATCCTTTTTCCGTGGCCAGAACCAGATGTGCCTGTTCCGAGGCCGCATGGACGGTAAGAAGCACATCTCCCTCCTGAAGCTTGGTAGCCGCCACCGTACGCTTCGCTGCATCGAACTCTTTTCCCTGAACCTGCTTTACCATTCCCTGGGCTGTCACAAAAGTCACTCTTGTATCAGTGATATCATTCAGCGGGATAACTGCCACAAAATTCTCCGTACCGCTGTCATAGTTGCATAGATTGTCAAGAGGCGTGCCCTTATCCCGGAATTTTCCATGGGGCACGTCCTGAACCTTCAGAAGATGCTCTTTCCCATTGTCAGTAAAAATACAGATCCGGTCTGTGTTCAGACAGTGAAGAACGTAACGGCTCTCTCCATCCGCCGCCTCTCTATTCCTCTCATAGACGCTTTCATCCACGGTGCGCACGTAGCCAAACCGGTCCATCAAAAATACCACCGGCATAACCTCCAGCTTCGGCTCCTCCAGGACAATCTCCCCGGCATTTTGAAGGGCCGTCCTTCTGGGCCTGGCAAAGGTTTTCTTATAGTAATCCAGTTCTTTGATTATGACCTCCGCCATGGAAGCGTAATTGTTCAGTATATCCGTGTACCGGGCAATATTTTCCAGTGTTGCCTCATGTTCCTTCATCAGCACCTGGATCTCCAGGCCGATCAAACGGTATAAGCGCATATCCAAAATGGCGTTTGCCTGAGGTTCGGTAAAGTTCAGCTTGGCAGCCGCCTTTCTGGATTTTTCAGATTTAAAGCGGATCCCCTGAGTCACACCCTCTACCAGGCAAGCCTTCACCTGCTCCCGGCTTTTGCTGCCCCGGAGAATTTCAATGATCAAGTCAATCACATCGCAGGCACGGATCAGCCCTTCCTGGATCTCTTTCTTCTTTTCCTCCTTTTCCAGAAGGTTCTGGTACTTCTTGGTAGTGACTTCAAATAAGAAATCAATGTGGTACTCCAGGATCTGTCTAAGTCCCAGGGTTTCCGGCCGTCCTCCTGCCACAGCCAGCATGTTGACCCCAAAGGTGTCCTCCAGCCGTGTTTTTTTGTAGAGAAGATTTTTGAGCTGTTCTGTATCAGCTCCCCGACGCAGCTCCAGTACAATACGGATTCCGTCCTTGGAGGACTGATTGGAAATGTCTGTGATGTCGGTAGTCTTCCTGGATTCCACCAGTGAAGCCACGTCATTCAAAAATTTTCCGATGTTGGCTCCCAGCATAGTATAAGGGATCTCGGTGATCACCAGCCGCTCCCGGCCTCCCTTCACCGATTCTATTTCTACCTTCCCTCTCAGACGGATTTTTCCCTGACCGGTCTCATAGATGCCGCACAGGTCCTTTTCGTTGGCCACGATTCCCCCGGTGGGAAAATCCGGGCCTTTGATGTATTTCATCAGCCCTTCTGTGGTAATGTCGCTCTTTCGGATCATGGCCTTGACGCCGTCAATCACTTCCCCTAAATTATGAGTAGGGATGCTGGTCACCATTCCCACAGCAATTCCTTCCGCCCCGTTTACCAGGAGATTGGGAATACGCACCGGAAGCACCTCCGGCTCCCTCTCCGTCTCGTCGAAGTTGGGTACAAAACTAACCACATCCTTATCCAGGTCTCCCAGAAAAGCCTCCTGGGACACTCTTGAAAGGCGTGCCTCTGTATAACGCATGGCCGCTGCCCCATCGCCTTCAATAGAGCCGAAATTACCATGGCCGTCCACCATTGTAATTCCCTTTTTAAAATCCTGGGCCATGACCACCAGTGCATCGTATATGGAACTGTCGCCGTGAGGATGGTATTTACCCATAGTGTCACCCACGATACGGGCGCACTTTCGGTAGGGTCTGTCATAGCGGATTCCCAGCTCATACATATCATACAGAGTCCTTCTCTGCACCGGCTTCAGGCCGTCGCGCACATCCGGCAGCGCCCTGGCAATGATAACACTCATGGCATAGTCGATATAGGACTGCTGCATAATGTCCGCATATTCACCTCTGATTATCTGTTCTTCCATTTATATATGACTCCTTTATATATCCAGCAGCGCCTCTCTGGCATGCTCGTAGATAAATTCTTTTCTCGGAGGAACTTCTGTCCCCATGAGAAGTCTGGTAACATTCGACGCAATTCTGGCATCCTCGATCTCCACTCTCTGCAAAACCCGGCTGTCGGGATTCAGAGTGGTCTCCCAGAGCTGGTCCGCATCCATTTCTCCCAGGCCTTTATATCTCTGGAGAGTGAAAGGCGATTTATGGGTCTTTCTGTATCTTTCCAGAGCCTTATCGTCATACAGATACTGCTCCTGCCCTCTGGAAGGTATCACTTTATACAGGGGCGGCATCGCAAGATACACATGCCCTTCATAAATCAGCTCCGGCATGAAGCGGTAAAACAGAGTCAGTAGCAGCGTGGAAATATGGGAACCGTCCACATCCGCATCTGTCATAATGATAATCTTATCATACCGCAGCTTTGTGATATCAAAATCATTTCCATAGCCTTCTGAAAATCCGCATCCAAAGGCGTTGATCATGGATTTAATCTCTGCATTGGCTAAAACCTTGTCAATGCTGGCTTTTTCCACATTGAGAATCTTTCCCCGAATCGGCAGGATGGCCTGGAAATTCCGGTCTCTGGCAGTCTTTGCGGAACCTCCGGCGGAATCCCCCTCCACAATAAAGATCTCACAGATGGAAGGGTCTCGGCTCTCACAGTTGGCAAGCTTGCCGTTGCTGTCAAAGGAATATTTCTGTTTCGTCAGAAGGTTCGTCTTGGCCTTTTCTTCCGTTTTGCGGATCTTGGCGGCCTTTTCCGCACAGGCCAGGACAGATTTAAGCTGATCCAGGTGCTTGTCAAAATACAGTACCACCTCGTCTCCCGTCACTTTTCCCACAGCCCGGGAGGCATCCTGGTTATCCAGCTTTGTTTTGGTCTGCCCTTCAAATCTTGGATCCGGGTGCTTTACGGATACCACTGCCGTCATGCCGTTGCGGATATCCGCTCCTGTGAAATTGGGATCCTTCTCCTTGAGAATGCCAAGCTGTCTGGCATAGGAATTCATCACGGCAGTAAAGGTGGTCTTAAAGCCGGTAAGGTGGGTGCCCCCCTCCGCATTATAGATGTTGTTGCAGAAGCCCAGCACATTTTCGTGAAATTCATTTACATACTGGAAGGCAACCTCCACTGCGATCCCCTCTGACTCTCCCTTGAAATAGACAGGGTCGCATACCGGCTCATCCTCCTGGTTCAGTTCCTTTACAAAGCCGATGATCCCCTCCGGTTCATAGTATTCGATTTTCTCCGTCTCTTCTCCCCGGCGGTCCTCAAAGTAGATTTTAAGCTGTGGATTCAAATAGGCCGTCTCATGAAGGCGGCTTTTCAGCTCCGTAGCGGAAAAACGGGTCTTCTCAAAAATCTCAGGATCTGGAAGAAATTGGATCCTGGTACCTGTTTTCTTGGTTTTTCCGATCACGGGAAGAAGCCCATGCTCCAAGGGAAGAACCGGAACCCCTCGCTCATAGCGGTCATGGTGGATTTTTCCCTCCAGCATGACCTGGACATCCAGCCAGGAAGACAAGGCGTTTACCACGGAAGATCCTACCCCGTGAAGGCCGCCGCTGGTTTTGTAAGCTGCATTGTCAAATTTACCACCCGCATGGAGGGTTGTAAATACAAGACGCTCCGCCGAGATGCCCTTTTCATGCATTCCTACGGGGATTCCACGTCCGTTGTCCTCCACCGTGGCGGAACCGTCCTGCTCCAGATACACCTGGATCTCGCTGCAAAAGCCCGCCAAATGTTCGTCCACTGCATTATCTACGATCTCATAGATCAGATGATTTAATCCTTTCCGGGACACACTTCCAATGTACATTCCAGGACGCTTGCGGACTGCTTCCAGTCCCTCCAGTACAGATATACTGCTTGCATCATACGTATTGCCCTTTTCCATGTTTCCCTCCTGTAACTGTCTTTATATCTCTTCTCTCTTCTGGACGATCTCGCCCTGCTTCTTATAAATAGATTTCTCAGGAACTACCCCTCTGACAGAAGACAGGGGATAGATATTGGTCTGTCTTCCAATGACGGAGCCGGGATTCAGCACAGAACCGCAGCCCACTTCCACCTCATCTCCCAGCATGGCGCCGAATTTTTTCAGGCCTGTCTCTATTCTCTCCTGGCCGTCTTTCACCACCACCAGTTTTTTGTCAGATTTTACGTTTGAAGTGATGGATCCCGCACCCATATGGGCCTTGTACCCCAGAATGGAATCTCCCACGTAATTGTAATGGGGAACCTGTACCTTGTTAAACAGAACCACATTCTTAAGCTCCGTGGAATTTCCTACTACGGCGCCTTCCCCCACCAGGGCATTGCCCCGAATGAAGGCGCAGTGACGCACCTCTGCATTTTTCCCGATAATTGCCGGACCGGCTATAAAAGCTGTGGGAGCCACTTTGGCGGATTTTGCCACCCATACATTCTCGCCCCTCTTTTCATACTCAGCGGGGTCCAGCGTCTCCCCCAGCTCCAGAATAAAGCTGCCGATTTTGGGCAGGGCCTCCCAGGGATAGACAAGCCCCTCAAATAAATCTGCCGCTATGGTTTCCTCTAAATTAAAAAGATTTCTGATTTCACACTGCTGCATCTTCTTTCTCTCCTTTCCTGCTGCTGCCTGCCTTCTCTTTCACCGCTGTTTTCCTCTTTCCGGCTTTTGAATCATTCCGGTAATATTTAGACGCCTCGTCAAAGAGGGGCCGCATACCGTACTGATTATTCAAGGCCAGAACGCCTTCTGTGCGGGAACGGACAAAGCCTGTCAGCTTTTCCATATATTCCTGATCCGTAATCTCTCCGTTGGCCACATAATTCAAACCCTTTTCCCAGCTTGCGGTCAGCTCGGGATTCAGAAGGGAACGGATAGAATAGAACACTACGTCATGAATCATCTCCCCCAGAAGTGTAGGGGTTAAAATTTGGGTTTTCTTATTTAAAGCCACGTATTTATTATTTACAAGTTTTTTCAGAATCTCTGCTCTTGTGGCGCTGGTGCCAATGCCGCAGCTCTTGATCTGGGCCCGAAGCTCTTCATCCTCAATCAACTGCCCTGCATTTTCCATGGCCAGAATCATAGAACCGGAATTGTACCTCTTGGGCGGGGAAGTCTCCCCCTCCCGTATCTCCATGTTTTCCACCGGAAGTTCCATACCCTTCTTCAGCTTGTCCAAAAACTCCAGGCTTCCCGCATCGATGGAAACTTCCTCTGCCTCCTGGCTGCTGTCCTTTTCTTTGCCGCCTGTCTCTTTCGTTTTCTTTTCGTAAGGATTCCCTGCCACCTTAAAATACCCTTCAAAGAGAAGCACCTTAAAGGAATAGAAAAATTTTTCCTGTCCCATGGATGTCACTATACTTACTTTTTTGAACTGGGCGGGAGGATAAAAGATACTGAGGAAACGCCGGACAATCGCCGCATACACTCCAAAGCCGTTACCCTTCAGGGTTTTCAGGGCTGACAGCCCCTGCCCGGTGGGAATGATGGCATAGTGATCCGTAATCTGTTTATCATTTACATACCGGCTTTTGACAAGCTTCCCATATTCTCCTTTTTCAAGGATCTCCCTGGCAAAAAGGGCAGCTGGCTCAAAGTTCTTCAGCCCCTCAAGATTTCTTCGGATCTCTTTTGCAACTGCCGTGGAAAGGACTCTGGCATCCGTCCTTGGATACGTCACCAGCTTCTTTTCATAAAGCTCCTGGACAATTCTCAGGGTTTCATCCGGGCTGATTTTAAACATTCTGGAGCATTCATTCTGAAGTTCCGCAAGATTGTAGAGAAGAGGCGGATTCTTCTTTTCCGTCTTCCTCTCTATCGATTCCACTGTGGTTTTGGCCGGAACCTCTTTCATCAGATCCGCAATCAATTCCTGAGCATCCTTCTTTTCCTTGAAGCCATTTTCTTTGTACAGCTTCGGTGAAAGATAGTACCTGGATCCCTCCACAGCCCTGAATTCACCCGAAAGCTTGCGGCCCTGGGCCTGTATCTCCTGAAGAACCCTGTAGAAGGGCGTCTTCACAAACTGCCGGATCTCCCGCTCCCGGCGTACGATCATCCCCAGGACGCAGGTCATTACCCTTCCCACGGAGACGACGGAATATTTCGTTCCCAGATAATTGGAAATAGCATTTCCATATTTTAAGGTCAGCAGCCGGGAAAAATTAATTCCCATAAGATAATCTTCCTTGGCCCGCAGATAGGCGGCTGAACAGAGATTATCGTAGCTGGAAAGATCTTTGGCCTCGCGGATGCCTCGGAGGATTTCCTCCTCTGTCTGGGAGTCGATCCAAACCCGCAGCCGCTTTTTCCCTTTTACTCCGGCCATCTGCTCCACCAGCCTGTAAATGTACTCTCCCTCTCTTCCAGAGTCTGTGCAGACGTAAATCGTCTCCACATCCTTTCGGTTCAGAAGGCCGCTTACTATAGTATACTGCTTCTTTACTCCTGGAATGACTTCATACAGAAAAGTTTCCGGCAGAAAAGGCAGGGTGGTCAGGCTCCACCGCTTGTATTTTTCATCGTATACCTCCGGGTAACTCATAGTCACAAGATGTCCCACGCACCAGGTTACCACGTAGGAATCCGACTCCAGGTATCCGTCCCCCCGCCTCATCCTCTCTTTCAGCGCCTTGGAAAATTCCTGCGCCACGCTTGGTTTCTCCGCTATAAATAAAGATTTGGCCATCCTTCCTCCTAAGACTGTTCTCTCACCCCAAAGTACACAGCAACAGAGGGGGCATCGCAGGATCCCTGAAACACCCCCTTCTCCTTGTTATCGCCGTCCGTCAATCCCGAGCGGCTGCCTTTTCATTTACTTTGCGGCAATATAGCCCAGAGCCTTCAGCGCCTCAGCGCACAGAACAGCGCCTCCCGCCGCTCCCCGAACTGTATTGTGGGAAAGTCCTACAAATTTATAATCGTAAACTGTGTCTTCTCTCAGGCGTCCCACTGTAACGCCCATTCCATTTTCGTAATCCACATCCATAGTCACCTGGGGACGGTCGTCCTCCTCCAGGTAGCGGATAAACTGCTTAGGAGCACTGGGAAGATCCATCTCCTGAGGAAGCCCCCGGAAAGCATTCAGCTTCTCAATCAGCTCTTCTTTTGACGGTTTCTTTCTGAACTTCACAAATACTGCCGCCGTGTGACCGTTCAGCACCGGCACCCGGATGCACTGGCAGGTGATCACCGGAGATTTTGCCGGAACGATCTCACCGTTTTCAATCGTTCCCCACAGTCTTAAGGGTTCCTTCTCACTTTTTTCTTCCTCGCCGCCGATATAGGGAATAATATTCCCCTCCATCTGGGGCCACTCCTTAAAAGTCTTGCCCGCTCCTGAGATGGCCTGGTATGTAGTAGCCACCACCTCATAGGGTTCATACTCCTTCCATGCGGTAAGCACCGGAGCGTAGCTCTGAATGGAACAGTTAGGTTTAACCGCAACGAAGCCCCTGGACGTTCCCAGACGTTTCTTCTGATGTTCGATCACTGCGAAATGCTCGGCGTTGATCTCCGGCACCACCATAGGCACATCCGGCGTCCAGCGGTGAGCGCTGTTGTTCGATACCACCGGCGTCTCCGTCTTGGCATAAGCGTCCTCAATCTGACGGATCTCTTCCTTAGTCATATCCACGGCAGAGAATACAAAATCCACGCTGGAAGCAACCTTCTCCACTTCATTTACATTCATAACCACAAGATTTTTAACCTTCTCCGGCATGGGAGTCTGCATCTTCCATCTTCCGCCCACGGCCTCCTCATACGTCTTGCCTGCGCTTCTTGGGCTGGCCGCCACTGTAACCACCTCAAACCAGGGGTGATTCTCCAAAAGGGAGATAAACCGCTGTCCTACCATACCTGTAGCGCCTAAGATACCAACTTTTAATTTCTGATCCATTTTTCCATTCTCCTCGTTTGTTTTTATGGGACGTACATTTGTCTTTCTATAAACTACGCTTCTTTTTCAGCCTTGTCAAGAAAAAAGTCCCGCTTTTTCCAAATAGCTTCGGCTCTGCGCAATTTCTTCCTCCATAGCCCTTTTCCCGGGAGCTCCTATAGTCAGCCGCTTGTCCACGCAGTTTTTCATACTGATGGCCTGGTAAATGTCGCTGTCAAAGACGGGACTTTCCTCCCGGAACTCTTCCAGGGACAAGTCATCCAGAGCAGCGTTCTTCTCAATGCATCTTAACACCAACCGCCCGGAAATCCCGTGAGCGTCCCTGAAAGGAACGCCTTTGTTCACCAGGTAATCCGCCACATCCGTGGCATTGGTAAACCCTCTCTTAGCCGAAGCCTCCATGGCCTCAGGATGAAAGACTACCGTGTCCATCATGCCTGTGAAAAGCTCAAGACAGTTCTGCACCGTATCTATAGCGTCAAAGACGCCCTCTTTATCTTCCTGCATATCTTTATTATAGGCCAAAGGAATCCCTTTCATAGTCGTCAGAAGCCCCATGAGATCGCCGTATACACGGCCTGTCTTTCCTCTCACCAGCTCCGCAATGTCGGGATTCTTCTTCTGGGGCATAATGCTGCTTCCCGTGCTGTACGCATCGTCCAGCTCCAGGAACTGATATTCATTGGAATTCCACAGAATAATCTCCTCAGAAAAACGGCTTAAATGCATCATCACGAGACAAAGGGCCGACAGAAAATCCACCACGTAATCCCGGTCAGACACAGAGTCCATGCTGTTTCTGGTGGGAGCGGTAAACTTAAGCAGCTCTGCCGTAAGCTTCCGGTCCAGGGGATAGGTGGTTCCTGCCAGGGCTCCAGCCCCCAGAGGGCAGTAATTCATCCTCTTATAAAGATCCGCAAGACGCTCTCTGTCTCTGCGGAACATCTCAAAATAAGCTCCAATATGATGAGCCAGGGTTACAGGCTGAGCCTTCTGAAGATGGGTGAAGCCCGGCATATACGTGTCCGTGTGTTTCTCCATGATCTCCAGAAGCACTTTGAGCAGACGCGCAAGCAGCTCATCTGTCGCCTGTACCTCATCCCGGATATACAAGCGCATATCCAGCGCAACCTGGTCATTGCGGCTGCGTCCTGTATGAAGTTTCTTGCCTGCCTCCCCCACTCTCTGAATCAGGTTGGCCTCCACAAAGCTGTGGATGTCCTCATATTGGGAAGTAATTTCCAATTTTCCATTCTCCACGTCTTCTAAAATGGAAGCAAGGCCTGAAAGAATCTGATCCCTTTCTTCTTCCGTGAGAATCTCCTGTTTGGCCAGCATCTTCACATGCGCCATGCTGCCCTGTATATCCTGGCGGTAAAGCCTCTTGTCAAAAGAAATGGAGGCATTAAAGTCATATACCTTCTGATCTGTCTCCTTCGTAAAGCGTCCGCCCCATAACTGAGCCATCTTTATCCCTCTTTTCTCTAAACGTACATGCCCGCAGCGCAGGCACTGCCATACATGAAAACCTCTGGCGTCTCTGGTGTTCACTTTCCCAAGTTTATCACAAGGATTTTCCCCTGGCAAGAAATTTCTCCCTCTCCTGTCTGGAAAAAACACATCCACAGTAGTCCTGGCGGTAAAGCCCGTACTCTTTTGAAAGCTCAGTAGAGCGTTTGTATCCATTTTTCTTTTTAAAATCCGAGGGCAGCCACCTTACACCGTACTCCCCAGCGGCCGCCTCCCCCAGCTCGTTAATTGCCTGGGCATTTTTCAAAGGACTGATCGTAAGAGTGGTGGTGAAATAATCGAAATTATCCTTGGCTGCCTGCTGCGCCGTATAATTGAGTCTCAGCGCAAAGCAGGCCCTGCACCTGTCCCCGCCCTCCGGGATCTGTTCCAATCCCTTCACCGCTTGGTAAAATTCAGAGGGCCGGTAGGGGGCCTGCAAAAACTTTATGGGCGCCCCGCCGGGAAGAACCTCTGTCAGGCGCTTTTGTTCTTCTTCCCGCTTCCAATACTCTTCTTCCGGATAAATGTTGGGATTATAGTAGAGCACTGTTATATAGAAATATTGAGACAGATACTCAAGGACATAGCTGCTGCAGGGAGCGCAGCAGCTATGAAGGAGAAGACTCGGCTTTTTTCCCTTTTCCCCTGCGAGAACCTGTTCCAACTCTTTTTGATAATTTCTTTTGTTTTGCATCATTTTTATCCTCTCCTTTCCTTCTGGTCTTTCCCGGTAACCCCCAGCTTTCCCCATCATATAATGTAATAGAAATTCAGCCAAAGGAGGCAGAATGTGACACCCTTACTTGAATTGAATCATGTGACGTATGCATACCACAGCAAAAGCGGTGAGACGTATGCTTTATCCGATATCTCCTTTCAAGTGCAGGAAGGTGAATTTATTGCTGTTATCGGTCCCAGCGGCTGTGGTAAATCCACGCTGCTTTCTTTAATTGCAGGCCTTCTCACACCAGAAGAGGGCCGGATTCTCCTGAATGGAAGCAGTCCCAAAACTCAAAAAGAAAAAATCGGCTATATGCTTCAAAAAGATCTTCTCTTTGAGTGGAGAACCGTCTACCGCAATGTAATCTTAGGGCTGGAAATCCAGCGCCGCCTGACAAAAGAAACTAAAGAAAATATCGAAAAAATGCTGAAGGATTATGGACTGTGGCGCTTTCGTGACGCCAGGCCCAGCGAACTCTCCGGCGGGATGCGGCAGCGGGCGGCCCTGATCCGCACCCTGGCTTTAAATCCCAGGCTGCTGCTGCTGGATGAACCCTTTTCCGCCCTTGACTTCCAGACACGCCTCTCTGTGTGCGACGATGTGACGGGGATTCTCCGCTCCCAGAAAAAAACTGCCGTCCTGGTCACTCACGATCTATCTGAAGCCGTCAGTATGGCAGACCGGGTCATAGTCCTCTCAAAGCGGCCAGCTAAAATCCGCAAAGTCCTTCCTCTTCATTTTGAACAGCCGGACCTGACCCCCTTCCAAAGAAGAAGCGCACCAGAATTTAACGACTATTTCAATCTATTATGGAAGGAGCTGAATGATGCATGAAAAGATCTGAAACTTCCTCGGACTCTCAGTCCACTTATCTGAAAAAGCTGGCTCACCGTCAGCTTCGCATACGGATCCTGCGGATCCTGATTTTCGTTCTTTTTCTGGCTCTCTGGGAGACGTCTGCCTTGCTGGGATGGATTGACGACTTTATTTTCAGCAGTCCTTCCCGAATCGTAAAAACTTTTTTGTCCATGTGGGAGGATAAAAGCATCCTTCTCCACACAGGTATTACTCTTTTGGAAACCCTGGTCAGCTTTGGAATCGTGGTAGCCGCCGGAACCGGCTTTGCCGTCCTTCTCTGGTACAGGAAAGAGCTCTCAGAAATCCTGGAGCCCTATCTGGTGATCTTAAACAGTCTGCCAAAGTCCGCCCTGGCTCCCCTTCTGATCGTATGGCTGGGGGCCAACATGAAATCCATCATTGTGGCAGGGATCTCCGTGGCTATCTTTGGGACAATTCTCAATCTGTATACTGGTTTTATGGAAACGGACCCGGATCAGATCAAACTGATCTATACCCTTCAGGGAAAGAGGCGGGACGTCCTTTTTAAGGTGATTCTTCCAGGGACTGTTCCTCTGCTGATCAGTGTTATGAAGGTCAACATCGGACTTTGCCTGGTAGGCGTTGTCATCGGAGAATTCATCGGCGCCAGACAGGGGCTTGGATATCTGATCATCTACGGCAGCCAGGTCTTTAAACTGGACTGGGTGCTGATGTCCATCACCATCCTCTGTCTCATCGCCATGCTCTTGTACGGCATTATGAATCTGGCAGAAAAACACTGCCTGAAAAAACGCTGATCTGGTTTACTCTTCCGACTTCAAATCTTCAAAAAATACAGGATACCTTCTGGAAAACTCCTCCAGAATCATTTCTGTGATTTCCCGGATCTGCGGATGTGCGGCTTTTCCGCCCCGCAGCCGGATGAAATGTCTCCACTCCCGGATATCCATCGTCACTACAATTTCTGTTTTCAGGGAATTGGGCAGAATGCTTCTGGCCTCTTCAGGCTTTGCCCCAGCCTCCAGCATATCAAAGTAGTAGCGCTCCGCTTCCCCCATTGCCTTTTTCCAGATCTCATATTTTCTGCGGTCCTTCTCATCTGACAAATCATATTTAAAACCGCTGGCGGGATCGATGCAGGTAATCTGGCTGCCGAATTTTTCGTTTGCGTAATTACAATACCGGGTACTCTCCTGGCTGTAGCTGGCAATTCTGTGGCGCACAATCTCATGGGTCACTCCCCTGTCACAGACAATGCGGACGGAAATGCTTCCGTGTTCCACCACGGACTCATGGCCTCTTCTCAAAATTCCCCGGATAAAGGTTTCCGCCGAACCTTCTTTAATGTTTCCTTCACTTTTATAGCAGACGCGGCCTGCCCGTTCTACTTTTTTTAACAGCTCTTCATAGGATGTTTCACTGAGTATCTCAATTTCCGGTCTCTTTATAATCATGTCGGAGCTCCTTTCTGACAGCAAGAAAAGCAAATTTCAGTAAAAAATCTGCCTTAAATTTCAATTTTGATTCATCATACCGGAAAATTTTCCATTTGGCAAGTATCTTGCTCTTTTTTATTGTTAATTATTTATCATTCAAATCTCTTTTACACCATCCTTCTTTTCTGTTTCTCTGTATTTTTTGTCTATTTTTCCTAATTCTCTCCCCTTATTCTCCCTTTCATTTTCCGTTATTCCCTTGACTCCCCTTTAAAAGTATGTTATAAAATTATCAATCTTTGGAGGCTTGTTTCACGTGACAGATTATGCTATAAACAAAGGTAAGAAATTCTATTATTTTAATCCAGGAGGGATACCGTATGAAAATTTTATTCTACGACACAAAAAGCTACGACAAAGAGTCCTTTACAAAGCAGGCTGTAAATTATCCGGACATTGAGATCGATTTCCTGAAGATGGATCTGGGCCCCCACTCCTGTGTAACAGCGAAAGGATATGACGCCGTATGCGGTTTCGTGAATTCCAATGTGTGCGAAAAAACATTAAAAACCTTAAGCGAGGAAGGTGTTAAGCTGGTGCTGATGCGCTGTGCCGGCTTTAACAATGTAGATCTGGAAGCCGCAAAGAAATACGGCATTCGTGTCATGCGCGTACCCGGTTACTCACCGGAGGCCGTTGCAGAACATGCCATGATGCTGGCTCTGGCCGCAAACCGTCACGTTCACAAATCCTATATCAGAGTCCGTGAAAACGACTTCAGCCTTGCCGGGCTCATGGGCATTAATTTCTATGGAAAGACGGCTGGTATCGTAGGTACCGGTAAGATCGGCGCCGCCATGGCCAGAATCTGCCATGGATTCGGCATGAAGGTTCTGGCTTACGATGTATACCAGAATCCGGATCTTGACTTTGCCACCTATGTATCCCTGGACGAGCTCCTGGCAAACAGCGATCTGATTTCTCTTCACTGCCCCCTGATGGATAACACCTACCATCTGATCTGCCGTGATACCATTCAGAAGATGAAGGACGGCGTAATCCTGGTAAATACTTCCAGAGGCGGTCTGGTAGACACCAACGATCTGATCGAGGGAATCCGTGCCAGAAAATTCTTTGCCGTAGGACTTGACGTATATGAAGAAGAGACTGCCAATGTGTTTGAGAACCGTTCTGATGAGATCCTGGAGCACTCTACCACAGCACGGCTTCTGTCTTTCCCCAATGTTATCATCACCTCTCACCAGGGATTCTTTACAAGCGAGGCGCTGGCTGCCATCAGCAAGACCACCTTTGAAAACGCCATCTGCTTTGAGAAGGGTGAAAGCTCTCCCAATGAGGTAAAAGCTTAATCCGCCGCCTGCTCAGACTGCTCCGTTTTAATTTCAAACCGACAAAAGAGGCAGGCCGGGACTGATTTAAAAAGTCCCGGCCTGCCGTTCTTTTGTCATAATTTCTTCATCAGGATAAAGGCTGATAAGCCTCCACGTGGATCTGTTCAAAGGTACTCATCTTCTGATAAATGACATTGCCCATCTCGATCAGATGAAACACTGCCGCAGCACCGCTCCCCTCTCCCAGGCACAGGCCCCCGTCAATCATCCAGGGAAGGCCCAATTCTTCCAGCACCTTTCTGGACGCAAACTCTTTGGAGACATGGGAGGCCAGCATATATCCCTTGGCCTCCGGGCACATCCGCACTGCCAGAAGGGCCGCTACAGAAGAGATAAAGCCGTCAATGAGGATGGGAACGTGATAATATGCGCCTCCCAGGAACATACCAGCCATGCCCCCTAGGTCAAAGCCTCCCACGCAGGAGAGAATCTCCAGGGGCTCTTGTTCCGTCAGATTCCACCGCTTTATGGCATCCCCAATAACCTGGACCTTTTTGCGCAGACCCTCGTTTGACAGTCCGGCGCCCCGTCCTGTCATCTGCTGGGCGGGAAGCTTTAGGAGAGAAGCGCCCACAGCGCTGGAGGTGGTGGTGTTTCCAATCCCCATCTCCCCGGTGGCAATGAGGCTGTAGCCCTTTTCCTTCAATTCTCCCACCAGATTTATGCCTGTCTCTAGAGCCTGAAGAGCCTGCTCTCTGGTCATAGCCTTTTCTTTGGCAAAATTTTTCGTTCCATAGGCTACTTTTCTCTTCTCCACTCTGGGCGTATCCACTGCCATCCCTATATCTACCGGAAAAATATCGGCTCCCGACTGGCGGCAGATAATGGCGGCGCAGGATTTTTCATCCAGGAAATTTTCTGCCACAATGGCCGTCACATCCTGGCCTGTCTGCGTAACCCCCTCTTCCACAATGCCATTGTCCGCACACAGAGGCACGAGAATCTTTTTCTCCGTGCGGATCTGGCTGGTATGCTGGGCCCCCGCAATCCTGGCCACTGCATCCTCCATCCAGCCAAGGCTGTAAAGAGGCTTCGCAATACTGTCCCATCTCTTCCTGGCAATTTCCTGTGCCTCCTGATCCGCCGGCATAATCCCCTCTAAGGCTTCTTCTAAGGTGATCTGTTTCATTTTACCATATCCTCCTTTTTCATCCGCTCTGTACCTTCCCTGCTATCTATAAACATCCAAAAGCGTCCGCCGCTCTGAGAAACTTAAGGGCAAAGGCCGGATTTGACCAGTAATACAGATGGGGATAGCCCAAAGCAGACCACTGGTTCCCATGTACGCATTTCCAGTTTCTTTTGCTCAGGGGCTTCTGCGCACAGTAATCCTCCCCTGGGTTCTCACTGTCAAAATAGTGAAACTCATGGGCCCGTATCTGTTCTCCCTGGGAAAGGAGCTGGGGCTCCCTGCCCGGCTCCGGCTCCAGGGCAATATAGCCAAACCTTGAAAGGCGGCCTGTATAAAAGGCTTTCCCCTGCAATGCCCCCGCCACAGGATACTCGCCCCCCTCCAGATCTTCCATCTTCTCATGGAGGTACATAAAACCTCCGCATTCTGCCAGACAGGGAAGCCCCTTCTGCAGAGCCCTTCGGATCTGCAGCCGCATTTCCACATTTTCACTTAGTCCCTTCAGATACAGCTCAGGATATCCCCCTCCCAGCAGAAGGCCGGAAATCCCTTTCGGGAGCTTTCCGTCTTTTAGAGGTGAAAACTCCACAAGCTCCGCCCCCATTCTTTCCAAAAGCTCCAGATTGTCCGCATAATAAAAGCAGAAGGCTTCGTCCCTGGCCACTGCGATCTTAGGATGCAGCCCCAATATTTTTGACTCTCCCAGGGCTTTCCTGGCAGCCTCCGGCATTTTCCACTCTTCCTCTCCATAATCCGGCGCTTCCTCTGCGATGGAAAGAATCTGCTCCATGTCCAAAGTCTCTTCCAGGACGTGAGCCAGCCTGGACAGACGTTCTTTAAGCCCTTTGACTTCTTCCGGCGTCACCAGTCCCAGGTGGCGGCTCTCCACCTGGCAGTCCTGAAGCTTTGGAACGTAGCCGCAGACTTTGATTCCTGTCTCCTTCTCAATCAGCGGCTTCAGCATCTGATACGTCATAGCC
>DVGR01000277.1 GCA_018712605.1 Candidatus Choladousia intestinigallinarum | reverse complement strand
CTGCTTCTGCCCTCCTGAGAGCTTCACGCCTCTCTGCCCGATGTCCGTAAGATAGCCGTCTGGAAGCTGCTGGATGAATTCATGGGCGTTGGCCAGCCTTGCCGCCGCAATGACTTCCTCATCTGAGGCGTCCGGTCTGCCGTAGCGGATGTTCTCCATGATGTTCTCCGCAAAGAGATACACATCCTGCTGGACAATCCCGATCTGGCGGCGCAGATCCTTGAGCTTAATCTGACGGATATCCCTGCCGTCCAGAAGGATTCTTCCCCCGTCCACGTCATAAAATCTGGGGATCAGGCTGCACAGCGTGGTTTTTCCGCCTCCTGAAGAGCCCACAATAGCAATATACTCCCCGGCGCTTACGTGAAGGTCGATATGGCTCAACACCGTTCCCTGGCGCTCTTCGTACTTAAAAGAGACGTTGTCGAACTGCACGTCTCCTTTAGCTGAATCCAGTCCTACCGCTCCCGGCGCGTCCACAATATCCGGCTCCACCGCCAGGATCTCCAAAAACCGTTCATAGCCCGCATAGCCGTTCTGGAACTGTTCGGTAAAGGAGATCAGTTTTTTTACCGGTTCCGTAAAATTATTTATATACAGCAGAAAAGTGACCAGATCTGCCACCGCCATCCGTTCCGCTGTAATCAGCCCCGCTCCAGCCACCAAAACCACGATGGTAACCAGCGTGGTCAGCGCCCCAAGGCCTGAATTGTACCATCCCATATACCAATAGCTGGTGCGCTTGGACTCCACAAACCGCTCGTTGCCCCAGCGGAATTTTTTCATCTCAATCTCTTCGTTTCCGAAGGATTTAACCGCCCGGATTCCTGACAGGCTGTCCTCAATCTGGCTGTTAATGTCGGCGATCCTAGCCCGGTTGCGCTTGTAAGCCACTTTCATTTTCTTGTTCAGAAAATAGGCGTACACCACAATCAGCGGAATAAAGGCGAAGGTAATCAACGTCAGAATAGGGTTGATGGCAAAAAGGATTACAAAGGAACCCACAAATTTCATCAGGGAGATCACCACATCCTCGGGCCCATGGTGAAGAAGCTCGCTGATGTCGAACAGATCGGAAGTGATCCTGGACAGAAGCTGTCCCACCTTCTGGTTGTCGTAGAAAGAAAACGAAAGCTTCTGGTAGTGTCCGAAGATCTCGTTTCTCATATCATGCTCAATCTTGGCTCCCATCATATGCCCGAAATAGGCGATGAAAAAATTACAGAAGAACTCCAGCGCCACCAGCCCCACCATCAAAGCCCCAAGCCAAAGGATCTTTCTTAGGGCCTCTCCGCCCGGAAGAACGATCACATTGGAAGTAATATAGCGGACAATCAGGGGAATCGCCAGTGTCACTGCCGCCCCCAAAACAGCAAAAAATAAGTCCGCCAAAAAAAGGCCCCGGTACGGCCTGTAATACCCTGCAAGCTGTCTTAATTTACGTCCCATTTCTCTTTCCTTACTGAGACAAAAAGCCTCTGTCTCAGAATCCTTTCTCATCTAAATATCATGCCTTGCGGCTGTCGGCCGTCCCGAACATAAGCCCAGAGACGCCTGACTTATACAGTAGTATAGAAGATTTTTCCTGATTTCTCAAGAGAAAAAAGCAAGCGTGGATTTCTGCAAATCCGAAGCCTGCTTTCTTTTCTATTTTGCGTCCTCTGCATAGACACGCTCGATGTGCATGGCCAGATATCCGATCTCGATCTCTGGAAGCTGTTTTTTCAGATGGCGTCCCAGATCCCGGCATACAGTAGCGGCGATTTCAAAGGTAACCGGATACTCCTGCCTGATATACTGATTCATGTTCAGCTTCAGCTCCTCGCCTCCCAGAGCCCTGGCCGCCATATATTTAATGTGATTCATCAGACGGTTATATGACAGAGTCTGCACATCGATTTTCTTTCCCATATCTTTTTCTATCATGGAGATACATTCCCGCACCGCCGCCGCAATCTGCATAGCCTCCGAAAGCTTTTCATCGCAGATAGCCGAATGTACGTGAAGGGCTATGTAGCCAATCTCGTCCTCATCCAAGGTGATCCCCTGGTATTCCATAAGCAGATCTCTGGCTTGGGAGGCCGCCTTATACTCTTTGTAAAACAGCACCTGAATATCCTGGGTCAGGGGATTTGAAATCTGCTCCCCCTTCTGGATACGTTTGGCCGCAAAGGCAATGTGATCCGCCATGGGAAACAGCACATTCCAGTCCAGCTTTCCAAACATTTTCTCCGCTTCCCGAAGAATCTTATCCGCAATCTCCAGGTATTGCGGATCGAGATCCCGCAGAAGTTCCTTGGCTTTTCCTCTCTCCGACACGGACTGCAGCGAATACACGGTGCAGTCCGCGGAGGGCTGGATTCTCTCACTGACCTTTTTCCCAAACCCGATCCCCTTTCCAAGGATCAGGTATTCCTGTGCCGAACTGCCCTTCAGGGCAAGAACCGCATTATGATTCAGTGCTTTGATCACCCGGTACATAGCTCTTCCTCCCGCTCAGACCGTTTCACTCAAAAAAATCAATGGCAAACAGAGGCTCTCCGGTCTGAATCTTTCCTTCTTTCAAAAGACGGATTTTCGGCCCCTCTCCCAGCTCAGGGCAGAGAACCGGCGACACGAGAGAAGGCGCATGGCTCTTCAGGTAAGGCAGATCCAGCTTCATCAGCGGGTCTCCCTTTTTAACGCTGGCTCCTTCTTCTGTGAGGATCTCAAATCCTTTTCCGTCTAATTTTACAGTATCAATTCCGATATGCAGAAGCATACCAATTCCGTCCTCAGTCTCAAATCCCAGGGCGTGCTTTGTGGGGAAGATAAAGGTGACTTTCCCATCTGCTGGTGCGCAGATCGTCTCTTCCATAGGCTCCACGACAGCTCCGTCTCCCATCATTCTGCCAGCAAACCCTTCATCCGGTGCTGTGGACAGATCTGCCGCTGTCCCGGTGGCGGGGCTTGCGATGATCACGGTTTTGACAAGCTTCTTTTCTTTTGCTGCCTCTTCGCTCTTCTCCGGCTCCTGAATCACCTCTTCTGGAAGCTCTTCCACAGCCGCTTCTTCCTCCGGCGCATGCTCCAGATAATCCTCCAGGTTGGATTTGATCACCGTCACTCTGGGGCCGTAGATTACCTGAACCCCGTTTCCTTTGTGGACGACGCCGGAGGCCCCGGTGGATTTGAGAACTGCGTCGTTTACCAGCTCTGACTTATACACCGTACAGCGAAGTCTGGTGGCGCAGCAGTCAACATCTGAGATATTTTTCTTTCCGCCCAGGCCCTGGCAGATTCTGGCTGAAGTCTCGTCCACATCTCCGCCGGCTCCTGCCTGAGCCTGTTTTCTGGCGTTTACATCTTTTCTTGTATAAAGCTTCACTTCTTCATTGTCGTCCCGTCCAGGAGTTTTGTAGTCGAATTTGCGGATCAGGAAAGAGAACAGGAAATAGTATACGATAAAGTAAACGATTCCCACAATGACAATCCAAATCCAGTTTGTCTTTTCATTTCCCTGGAGAATACCGAAAAGGAACATATCAATGAGGCCGCCTGAGAAGGTCATTCCCACTCCCACATTGAAAATGTGCATGAACATATAGGCAAGGCCCGCAAAAACACAGTGAACCACATACAGCAGCGGCGCCACGAACAGGAAGGTGAATTCCAGCGGTTCTGTGATTCCTGTAAGCATAGAGGTCAGGGCTGCTGAAAGCAGAAGACCTGCCACAACCTTTTTCTTCTCCGGCTTTGCCACCCGGTACATAGCAAGGGCCGCTCCCGGAAGTCCAAAGATCATCAGCGGGAACTTACCGGACATAAATCTGGTAGCTGAGACAGCGTAATGCTCCACTGTGGGATCCGCCAACTGGGCAAAGAAAATATTCTGGGCTCCTTCCACAACCCGTCCAGCCACTTCCATGCTGCCCCCAAGGCCTGTCTGCCAGAAGGGAAGATAGAATACGTGATGCAGGCCAAAGGGAATCAGCGCCCTCTCTAAAAGGCCGTACAGCCAGGTTCCAGCGTAACCGGATTCCAGCACCACATTGCCCACGCTGTAGATTCCCTGCTGGATGACCGGCCATATATAGAACATCAGGATTCCCACCGCCGTGTAAACCAATGCGCTGATAATGGGCACGAAACGGGTTCCTCCAAAGAAAGACAGTACCTGGGGAAGCTGGATTTTATAAAAGCGGTTGTGAAGCGCCGCCACTCCAAGTCCTACAATGATACCGCCGAATACGCCCATCTGCAGGGACTCGATTCCCAGGACGGAGGCCGTCGCTCCCTCCAGCATGTTTTCAGCGCCGCCGTTCAGAGAAATCATGGCGCTGATGGAGGCATGCATAATGAAAAAGGCAATCACCGCAGACAAGGCGGCTACCTCTTTCTCCTTCTTAGCCATTCCGATGGCCACGCCCATGGCAAAAATTACGTGCAGATTGTCAAATACCACGCTGCCCGCCTGGCTCATAACCGTCAAAATCGCATTTAATACAGTTCCCGGGCCCATGAGCTTCATCAGCCCATAGGTCTGGAGCATGGTCTCGTTCGTGAACGAGGAACCGATTCCCAGCAGCAGGCCGGCTACTGGAAGAATTGCGATAGGAAGCATAAAGGATCTTCCCACACGCTGCAGAACACCAAAAATTTTGTCTTTCATATCCTCTCTCCTTTTCCTGGATGAAGATGCCGGCTGCCCTTGGGAGGGGCCTGGAGTTCCCTGTACAACAAAAAAGGCATTAACCAACATAAACATCCAATTATTTATGTATAGTTAATGCCTGCTTCCCAGTAACATACTATATTATTTAGAATACCCTCTTTGGGGATTTATGTCAAGAGATTTTTCTGGTTTTCCGATCATCTATTCCAGTAATATACCCGCAGCAGGTCGCTGACGCCGTCAATAAGCAGAAAAACACCGAAGGCCATGATCACCGTCTTTGCCGCCCCGAAGGGATTCATCACCAGCACGATCCCCAGCAGCAGGGGCAGCGCCGCTGACAAAAGCCCCATGCCCGAATAAGGCGCTTTCTGCCGGAAAGCCTCCATGGCCAGAGGAATTTTCCCCGCTCCGTCCAGGATCAGAACCAGCCCCAGGGTCAGGGGGAGGAAGGATAAAATAGAGGCCGGCCTGAAAAAGCATACCAGGGCTATCAGCACCAAAATCACTCCCACCACGGCTTCCCCATTCACTTTGTAGCCTGCATTTCTAAGCTTATTCCAGTTAAACAGTCTCCCTGCCCCGTAGACAAGGGCCGCAATTCCCAGGCCCCAGCAAAATATAGCTCCGCTGATCCCTGGGAACAAAACCAGAATCAGACCGATCACAATATACACCCACGAAGACCACATCGTGGCTTTTCTGTTCCAAAAAAAATCAAACATATCCGTCCCTCTTTCTTTTTACTTTTGCTGCTCTTCTTTTCTGAAGATGCTTTTTCCTTCTTTGATGGTTTCCAGCACCTGAATCTGTGTCAGCTCTTCCACCGCCGCCTCCAGAGGATTCCTGTCCAGAATGGCAAAATCCGCCAGCATTCCCGGCGCTATCCTCCCTTTTCTGTTTTCCTCAAAATACTGATAGGCGCCGCTGCAGGTCACTGCCTTCAAAGCTTCATAGACAGGAATCCTTTCATCCGCCCCCAGAAGGATTCCTCCCTTTGTCTTTCTGGCTGCCGCACACCAGACGGTCTCCAGCATATCCGGCGGAATCACCGGTGAATCCTGATGCATAGTAAAGACAAGCCCCGCCTCAAGTGCGCTCCTTAACGGACTGATCCCTGAGGCTCTGGCTAACCCCAGATTCTGAATGTGTACATCCCCCCAGTGAAACACATGGGCCGCAAAAAAGGAGGGAATCATTCCCAAAGGCTTCAGCCTTGGAATCTGGTCTTTTCCCAGCATCTGGGCATGTATCATTACAGGGCGGGAAGGTCCCTTGCCTTTTGCCGCCGCCCATTCACAGGCTTCCAGATACTGCTGGGCGGCACGATCTCCATTACAGTGGGCCAAAAGCTGGCGTCCGGTCTGGAAGGAGAGCATGACTGCTTCCCGTACCTCCTGGTCTGTCATGGTGGATGTCCCGGTCTCCTGGCTTCCCTCATAGGGCTGACGCACCCAGGCGGTTCTGCTCTGGGGGGATCCGTCCAGAAAAATCTTATAGCCTCCCAGCTTAAACCTGCATGCGTACGTTCCGTCACAGTCAGGCAGGTTTCCATAAATCTGATCTGCCTGAGATATATCCGCATATCCTGCCACATCCAGCCAGAGCGCTTTCCGCCTCAGCAGCCCCCGGTACATAGGCAGCATTTCTGCCGTAAGCATTCCCTCTTGCAGAGTGGTAATGCCAAAAGAGGCATAAAGCTCCTGGGCACGCTGGCAGGCGTCCAGCATCGCCTGCATGGAAGGCATAGGAAGACGGCGCTGCGCCTGGAAGAAGGCATTTTCTTCCATATATCCGGTGGCTTCCCCGTCCTTTTTCTCAATATGCCCTCCCGCCGGATCCTGCGTGGCTCCGTCAATCTTCAGCTCCCTAAGTCCCAGAGAATTAAAGACTCCCACATGGCCGGATTTATGCTGAAGCACCAGCGGATGATCTGGTGATGCCTGATCCAGCATCCACCGGTCCGGCATCCGTTTCTCCTTAAGCTGCTCCGGCGCAAAGTCCCTTACCATCACCCAATCCCCAGCGGGAAGCTTTCTCTCTCGTATATAGGTTCGGATGGTCTCCTGCAGCTCCTGGATATTTCCCGCATCCTGGACAGAACATTGGAGGCAGCTTGTGGCGCAACCCATGAAATGGCTGTGAGTATCTATAAATCCAGGCAGCATTGTATGTCCCTCCAGGGAAATCCGACGGACATCCCCTGGAAGATTCATCTCTTCCTCCCTCCCCACAGCCAGGATGACGCCATCTTCCACCAGAACGGCCTCCGCCGTCTCCTGTCCCTGCATAGTCAAAATCTTTCCATTATAATATAGTTCTCTTTTCATGGTCCTCTCTCCCAGTCCAAACTGTACTGCGGCTAAAAAGCCTTTTCTTATGTTGTCTCCCTTAGGCTTCCATCTTATTCTGCTCACCCTCTGCTACAGCCTGAATTTTTTTCGGATCTCCTGAAGCAGCTCTCTGCGTCTGAAAAAGGCGATTCCCAAAAGGATCAGGACACTGATCCCCCCGCACAGGACAGAAGGATACTGGATTGTGACAGCGCCTGCAAAATAAAGCACCGCTGGAATACAGCCTACAGCAGCCGCCTGAACCAGATAGAACAGATATTCTTCTGTCTCCATGCGGCATACTCTGGCAATCACAAACATGGCAGCCTGTATGGTCAGGGAGGCAAAAGGAAGGACAAAGTCCAAAGACCAGCCCTGATAGCCGGTAAAGTGATCCCACAGGAAAGCGCCGGCGGTCACAATCAGGAGCTGCCACATGCCGTTTTTCAAAAGGTTCTTTCGCTTTCTGTAGCCTACGATAACCAGCAGCCACATGCAGAACACCCCGGCCATGACGTATCCTCCCCAGAGGAAGCTCGGAGTGGCCAAAAAATTCACCATCCAGCATAAAACCACCGCAGCGGCGCAGAGAAACGTAAAAATACGCATTCCGGTAATCATAGAGCCCGGCTTTTTCTGCGCCGCGCCAGGAAAATCATTTTCCATCTCCCGGCATCCGATGCCTTCCTGCCGCAGAATTCTCTGAAAGTTCCGCTGGATATTTTCACTGACAAGCTTGGAAGTAAAACCCAGCGCCAACTGATCCTGATACGTACAGGAGCAGAGCTGCAGGATCCCCGTGCTGGTAAAAAAACCGAATCTTTCTATATATTCTCCGTATCCTTCCGGCATCTGAATCTGCCCCATATTTGAAAATACGGCGGTGACGCTCTTCCCACCCAGCGTCGTTCCCGCCATGAGCAGAAGATTCTTAATCTCCAGGGGCACGGCTCTCAGGAGGGGATTGCGCTCAAGACGGACCAAGGTACTCATCTTGGCGTCTATATTCTCTTTCACAAGCTCTTTTTGAAAAACCTCCTTCAGACAGGCGATCACATCTTTGAGCTCCATGCCTTCCTTAAACCGGCACCCTGCCTCGATCCAACTGAAAAAATTGATCATGGAGCGTGAGGGAAAATAATTTCTCAAATTTACCGGAATCATCAGGGCCACCGGCTTCTTTCTTCTGCTGGCCGGGATTTCCTCCTGTATGGCGCAGAGGAAAACGGCGGAGAGAAACACCGTCACTGAGACTCCATATTCCTTGGCCTTTCTGCGCACCTCCCCGGCGGAAAGAAGCATTTCAATCACCGACATATCCTGGTGCTCCCGCAGCTCTCCCCTGAGCTGGTAGGCCCTTTTCAGGCCGCCCTGTCCTGACGCTCTCCGTTTAGAATAATAATGAGAAAAGCTGTCCTCCTCCTGGTCGCTGCCGGTAGCCTCCTGCTCTTCCTTCAGATCCGGCAGCTCTTTATCCGGATGGCAAAGCTGCAGGTAATTCTTTACCAGCTCCTTTAAAAAAATCATGGCCCCGGTTCCGTCCGTGAGCCCGTGGAACACTTCAAAATTAATTCTGTTTTTATGGTATGTAACCTCAAACAGAAGCTGCTTCTGGTCCGGTACATACAGCTTGCTGCAGGGCGGCCGAGTCTCCGGCTTCACAAGAGCCGGCAGATCCCGCATCTCCATGTAGAACCAGAACACTCCTTTTCTGAGCACGGAGCGGAAAAGCGGATATCTCTCCATCGTCCGGTCCAGCGCCTGCTGCAGGAGTTCTTCTGAAACTTCTTCTTTCAATAAACAGTAAAACCTAAACACCCGGGTATCATTTTTCCCCGTGGCTGCCGGGAAGGCCTGGGCTGCGTTGTCCAGCTTCCTCCACCGGGAGTACCGTATCTTTTTCATAGACGCCTCCCTGGATAAAACCATTAATATATTCAAAGCTTTCCCTTACATACAGGTGCTGGATGCCCAGGGCAAAGTAGCCGTGGATGGCGCCCCCAATCCGATGGAGCTCTGCCCGTCCCCCAGCCTCCAAAAGCCGTCTGGCATACTCTTCCCCCTCATCCCGCAGAGGATCAAATTCCGCTGTGAGAACCAAGGTGTCCGGAAGCCCGGAAAAGTCCTCCGCCAGAAGCGGGGCAAAATACGGGTTCTTCCGGTCCGCCTCTGTCCTCTGGTAAAGCTTCAGATAATCTTCCATCTTCTCGCTGGTGAGAAGATATCCCTTTCCGTTTTCTCTCACAGACTCATACGGCGATTCCGCAGTATAACAATGATTCAGGGCTGGATAGATCAAAACCTGGCGCTTCGGCATAAAATCCTTCCGCTCTCTCGCCAGAAGGCTTACGGCGGCTGCCAGATTGCCCCCGGCGCTGTCTCCCATCAGGATAATCTGATCCGGATCCACGTCCGGCAGGAGTTCTCCCAGGAACAGAGCCTTAGCCGCCTGATAGCAGTCCCCAAGCCCTGTTGGGAACCGGTGTTCCGGGGCCAGCCGATATTCCACAGAGGCCACCAGAAGCCCTGTAGACTGAGCCATCCTGGCACAGACCCGGTTGTAATTCTCCACACTCTCCGTAATCCATCCCCCTCCGTGAAAGAAGAGAATCGCCGACTTAGCCGTCCCTGCTTCCTCCATACTCTTCTCCGAAGGAAAATAGAGCCGCACCGGGACCTCATGTTCCCCGTTAAAGATTCTGGTATCCGCTTTCCTCAGAAAAATCCGCATGGGATCCAGTTTTTTCAGATCCGCCAGTTTTCTGGCTGCTTCCACCTCTATATTTCCGTAGGAGAGGGCATATAAGATCGCCCGCATTGCTTTTGTCATAAAGTATATTCCTCTCTGTACTGATCTACCCATATTGTAGCACAATCTTACTTGTTTTAAAGAGGGGATTTCAAGACAGCCCCTTTTTCATTGCTAAAATTTGGAGAATGAAGTATAATTTATGCATGCTGCGAAAAATTAATAAGAGGTATTTCTCGGAAAGGAGGACATAATTTTGGCTCAGGAAACGATTTTGGCAATCCGGGAAGCGGAACAGCAGGCTGCGCAGGCTGAGGCTGAGGCTGTCAGAACGGCGAAACAGATTGTGGAAGAGGCAAAGCAAAAGGCCGCACAGGAAAAAAGCCAGCAGATCCAGAATGCCCGTCAGGCAGCGGACCAGGCCCTAGAAGAAGCCCAGGAGCAATGCCGTGTTATGATGGCGGATGCTGAAGCCCTCGAAAGGGAGGAAGCGGTGCGGCTTGAGAAAGAAGTATCAGGTAAAAGAGTCCGGGCAGTTCAGGCTGTGCTGGATCATCTGCTGTAGCGTCAGTCAAAAAAACAGAACAAACGAAAACTATAAAATATATTTAGAAAGGAGGCGTTTGCGATGGCTGTTGTTCCTATGAAAAAAGTGCTGATCTGCTCTTTGAAGAAAAACCGCAAGGCAATTCTGGAATTTCTGCAGAGGCAGGAAGCCGTGGAAATAAACAGCGGCACAGAAGAGGATGATATTTTTCAAAAAATGGATGTGACTTCCCAAAGAAGCGTATTTCAGAGGAATTCGGGCATGGCGGAACAGGCCCTGGAGGTTCTGAACCGGTATTGCCCTGAGAAGAAAGGACTGCTGGATTCATTTGCCGGACGGTCCGACCTCTCCGCCGGCGAATATGAGGCTCTCACGGCCCGTCACAATGAAATTCTCAAAACAGCGACTAGGATTTTAAACCTTTCCAAGGGAATTGGCGAGAGCAGGGCTTCTCTTCCCAAGCTGGAGCGTGAAATGGAAGAGCTGGCTCCCTGGCAGTCCTTTGACCTTCCTCTTGATTTTAAGGGGACAAAGAAAACCAGAGCCTTCATCGGTTCCCTACCCCATCCCTATACGGCTCAGGAGCTTTCCCAGGCTTTGGCTGAATCAACTGCCGCCCCTGTGGAATTCTCCCTGGTCAGCTCTTCCAAAGAACAGACCTGCATTTTTCTGGTCTGCTCCAAAAAAGATGCCGCAGAGGTGGACGGCGCACTGAAGAAATTAAACTTTCAGCGTCCCCCTCTTACTTCCTCGGTTCCCGCAGACCGTAAAAGAGAACTGGAGGAAGAGATGAAGAAGGCAGAAAGCCGAATTCAAAGCCAGGAGAAAGAAATCCGTTCTCTGGGAGACTCCCGGAGGGATCTGAAATTTCTCATGGACTACTACACCATGAGGGCTGAAAAATATCAGGTGTTAAGCGGCCTCTCCCAGTCAAAAAGCGTCTTCCTCCTTACAGGGTATATTCCTGCGGATAAGGCCGCCTCTTTAGAGGCTTCCCTCACCAGCCGATACGATGCTTTCGTGGAATTTTCAGATCCAGAAGGCCAGGAGGAAGTTCCCGTTCTGCTGCACAACAACGCATTTACGGAGCCTGCGGAAGGGATTGTGGAAAGCTACAGCCTGCCCGCCAAGGGGGAGCTGGATCCCACCGCTGTCATGGCGCCCTTTTACTACCTGCTCTTCGGGCTGATGCTCTCAGATGCGGCTTACGGGCTGATTATGGTATTTGGCTGCCTCTTTATCCTGAAAAAATATAAGACTCTGGAACCAGGCATGAAAAAGACACTGAAGCTCTTTCTCTACTGCGGGATCTCCACCACCTTCTGGGGATTCATGTTCGGAAGCTTTTTCGGGGACGCGGTGAATGTGATCGCCGCCACCTTTTTTAACCGTCCCGATATCAGGCTTGCACCCCTTTGGTTTGAGCCCATCAGCCTCCCCATGAAGATGCTGGTCTTCTCCTTTGCCTTTGGTATTGTCCACCTCTTTACGGGATTGGGCGTAAAGCTTTACAGTTCCATAAAGAGCGGACACCTGGCAGACGGGATTTACGATGCGGTGTTCTGGTATCTCCTGGTAGGAGGCGCCGTGATCTATATGCTGACCATGTCCATGTTTACGGAAATGCTGGGACTTGGATTTACGCTGCCCCCTGCGGCCGGAACCATCTCCGGAGTTGCCGCCCTGATCGGACTGGTGGGAATCGTCTTTACCAGCGGCAGAGAGTCTAAAAACTGGGGAAAGAGGCTGCTCAAAGGCCTCTATGGAGCATACGGAGTCACGTCTTATCTCAGTGACATTCTCTCCTACTCCAGGCTTCTGGCTCTGGGACTTGCCACCAGCGTGATCTCCACAGTCTTCAACCAGCTTGGAAGTATGCTGGGCAATTCCATACCGGGAGCAATTCTGTTTATCCTGGTATTTGTCATTGGACATACCTTAAACCTTGCCATCAATGCCCTTGGGGCATACGTACACACAAACCGTCTTCAGTTTGTGGAATTTTTCGGGAAGTTTTATGAAGGCGGCGGGAAAAAATTCGATCCCTTTGCCGCACACACAAAATATTTTAAAGTCAAGGAGGACATTTAGTTATGGAAATCATGGGAAATCTTGGAGTTCTTTTAGCATTATTGGGCGCAGTTCTGGCAGCGTTGGTAGCAGGAATCGGTTCAGCCGTAGGCGTGGGCATGAGCGGCGAGGCAGCCGCCGGGGTTGTCACAGAAGAGCCTTCCCTCTTCAGCAAGGTTCTGGTTCTCCAGCTTCTGCCTGGTACCCAGGGAATCTACGGCCTGCTGATTGGTTTCGTTACCTTAACACAGATTGGGATTATGGGCGGCAGCTCAGATATCTCTGTGATCAAAGGCCTTCTGTATCTGGTAGCCTGCCTTCCCATGGCATTTGTGGGATACAAATCAGCGATCCGCCAGGCAAGGGCTTCCGTGGCCTCCATCGGACTGGTGGCAAAACGCCCCGACCAGTTTGGTAAGGCTATGATCTTCCCCGCTATGGTAGAGACATACGCAATCCTTGCCCTGCTGATCTCCATTCTGGCTATCTTTGGCATTAACGGACTTCCGGTATAAACCGGTCAGAAAGGAGAACGCAGTATGGCGGGATTAGATAAAATTATCAGCCAGATCCGCACGGAGGCAGAGGAAGCTGCCGGAAGGACCATCGCCGCCGCCAAAGAGGAAGCCGAACAGATTCATGCGCAGGCTGCCCTGGAGGCCCAGGCGGAATGCCGGGAAATTCAAAAGCTGTCCGGGCAGAAAGTTCAGGATACCCTGGCCCGGGGCCGCTCTTCTGCGGATCTGAAGCGCAGGCAGGGCCTGCTGGCCTGCAAGCAGAAACTGATCGGGCAGGTACTGGCGGAAGCCCTGGAAAAGCTGGAGAGCTTAGAAGGCCAGGAATATTTCCAAACCCTGGAAAAGCTGGCGGTAAAATCAGCGCTTCCCGGCGAGGGCACCATCTATTTCTCCCCAGGGGACCTGAAGCGTCTCCCTGCCGGTTTTGAGAAAAAGCTGAACGAAGCCCTCAAGGATAAAAACGCCGTTCTTCATATCTCTGAAAAAACCAGGGATATAGAGGGAGGCTTTATCCTCTCCTACGGGGGGATCGAAGAAAACTGTTCTTTTGAATCTCTCTTCCATGCTTCCCGTGAAATTCTGCAGGACACAGTGCAGAAAGTTCTTTTCTCATAAGGAGGCCAAAATACAATGGCAAAAAACAAAAATGACTATGCTTATGCCGTGGCACGGATTCGTTCCAAAGAGCTTAAGCTTCTGTCTGCCTCTTTTCTGGAGCAGCTTCTTTCCGCTCCTGACTGTGAGAGCTGCCTGAAACTGCTGGCAGAAAAGGGATGGGGAAACGGCTCTTTTGAGCGTCCTGAGGAAATGCTTTCCATTGAAGAAAATAAAATCTGGGAGCTTATGGAAGACCTGGTAAAAGACACCTCCGTCTTTCATGTGTTCCTTTACAAAAATGATTACCATAACCTGAAAGCCGCTATCAAAGAGCTGCATCACAGAAACGGATTCCCAGGCATTTATCTTCGGCATGGGACCGTCTCTCCCGAGACGATCCAAAAGGCTGTGGCAGAAAACCATTTCGGCGATCTGCCGGAAGCCATGCAGGCTCCTGCGAAGGAGGCGTACACGGCTCTTCTGCACACCCATGACGGGCAGCTCTGCGACGTGATCCTGGATCGCGCGGCTCTCGAAGCCGTATACCAGGCGGGAAAAGCTTCTGGAAATGAGTTTCTGTCCCTCTACGGAGAGCTGACGGTGGCGTCAGCAGATCTCAAGACCGCTTTCCGCTCTTCCCGTACCGGGAAGAACCGTGACTTTCTTACACGGGCGCTGGTTCCCTGCGATACCTTAAATATAACGGAACTGATCCAGGCAGCTATGGAAGGGACGGACGCCATCGGAAAATACCTGGAGAAAACTCCATACAGAGAGGCGGCAAGCCAGTTGAACCACTCTCCCTCCGCTTTTGAGCGGTGGTGTGACAATCTCCTGATCAAAAAGATCCGTCCTCAGCTTCATGAACCCTTCGGGCTGGGGCCTCTGGCCGCGTATATTCTGGCCAGGGAAAACGAAATCAAATCGGTTCGCATCATTCTCTTTGGAAAGAGAAATCAGCTCTCCGAAGAGTCAATTCGGGAAAGGGTGAGAGAAACGTATGTATAAAATCGCAGTTATGGGAGACCGGGACAGCATCTACGGATTTGCCTCCCTGGGGCTCGTCCCCTTCTCTCTCACAGACCCTGCGGCCGCCGCCAGAAAGCTCCGGGAGCTGGCCGAAAGCGGCTACGGGATTATCTATATTACAGAAGCTCTTGCAGCACAGCTGGAAGAAGAGATCGACCGCTATCAGGAAGCGGAACTTCCGGCTATTATCCTGATCCCAGGCGTTACCGGCAATACCGGTCAGGGCATCCGGGCGGTTAAGAAATCCGTGGAGCAGGCTGTGGGCTCGGATATTATTTTCAACGGAGGTTAATAGAATGAGCAAAGGCGTAATTAAAAAAGTAGCCGGTCCGCTGGTCATTGCGGAAGGCATGCGGGACGCCAATATGTTTGACGTGGTGCGGGTCAGCCGCCAGCGTCTGATTGGTGAAATTATAGAAATCCATGGAGACCAGGCATCCATCCAGGTTTATGAGGAGACCTCCGGATTAGGCCCCGGAGAACCGGTGGAATCCACCGGGGTACCCATGAGCGTGGAGCTGGGGCCCGGGCTGATTGGAAGTATTTACGACGGCATCCAGCGTCCTCTGGACGCTATTATGGAAGTCACCGGCGGAAATATGCTGAACCGGGGTGTTGAGGTTCCCTCCCTGGGACGTGACCGGCTTTGGAACTTTGAGCCGTCAGCCTCTGCGGGAGACCAGGTCAGCGGAGGCGATATTCTGGGATACGTCCAGGAAACCGCCGTGGTCCGCCAGAAGATCATGGTTCCACCCCTTCTTTCCGGTACCCTGACATCCATTCAGGCCGGAGAATATACAGTTACAGACACCATTGCGGTTCTGACGGACGAAAAAGGCAGGGAGCATTCCATCAGCCTTATGCAGAAATGGCCGGTGCGTCAGGGCCGTCCCTACCAGAAAAAGCTTTCTCCTGATATGCCCCTTGTGACGGGACAGAGAGTCATCGACACCCTCTTCCCCATCGCCAAAGGGGGCGTGGCAGCCGTGCCGGGTCCCTTCGGATCCGGAAAGACGGTGGTGCAGCATCAGCTTGCCAAGTGGGCCGATGCCGATATTGTGGTTTACATCGGCTGCGGTGAGCGGGGAAATGAGATGACAGACGTTCTCAACGAATTCCCTGAGCTGAAGGATCCCAAGACCGGGAAATCCCTGATGGAACGGACCGTTCTCATCGCCAATACCTCCGACATGCCGGTGGCAGCCCGGGAGGCTTCTATTTACACAGGAATTACCATTGCGGAATACTTCCGTGATATGGGATATTCCGTAGCTCTTATGGCGGACTCCACTTCCCGCTGGGCGGAGGCCCTCCGTGAAATGTCGGGACGTCTGGAAGAAATGCCCGGTGAGGAAGGTTATCCGGCATATCTGGGTTCCAGGCTGGCTCAGTTCTATGAGAGAGCCGGCCGGGTGATTTCTCTGGGAAAAGACGGCAGGGAAGGAGCTCTGTCCGTGATCGGCGCCGTATCTCCTGCAGGGGGAGATATTTCCGAGCCTGTGACCCAGGCAACCCTGCGGATTGTAAAGGTCTTCTGGAGCCTGGACTCTGATTTGGCTTATAAACGCCATTTCCCCGCAATTAACTGGCTGACCAGCTATTCACTTTATATTGACACAATGGAAAAATGGTTTAATGCCCAGGTAGAAGAAGACTGGACCTCCCTCCGTTCTGAGATGATGCGGCTTCTGCAGGAGGAATCCGAACTAAATGAGATCGTTCAGTTGGTAGGTATGGACGCTCTCTCAGCTCCAGACCGGCTGAAGCTGGAAGCCGCCCGTTCCATCCGTGAGGATTTCCTCCATCAGAATGCTTTCCATGAGGTAGACACCTATACTTCTCTGAAAAAGCAGCATATGATGATGCAGATGATCCTCTCCTACTATGACGAAGGGAAGCAGGCCCTTTCTGAGGGAGCCGGTATTGAAGAGCTGGTTAAGCTTCCGGTGCGGGAGGCCATCGGCCGTTTCAAATATACAGAAGAAGCGGATCTGGACGCTGCTTTCGCTAAGATACAGAAGGATTTAACAGACCAGATCGCCCAGGTGTTAAGCAGAAAGGAGGACTACTGATGCCAAAGGAATACAGAACCATTGAAGAGGTGGCAGGTCCCCTGATGCTGGTGCGGGGCGTACAGAATGTGGCCTACGATGAGCTGGGGGAAATAGAACTGGCAAACGGCGAGAAGCGCCGCTGCAAGGTGCTGGAAATCGACGGCGGAAACGCCCTGGTTCAGCTTTTTGAGGCCTCCACGGGAATCAACCTGGAATCCAGCAAGGTGCGTTTTCTGGGCCGCTCCATGGAGCTGGGCGTTTCAGAGGATATGCTCAGCCGTATGTTCGACGGTCTGGGCCGTCCCATCGACGGCGGCCCGGAGATCCTGCCGGAACAGCGGAACGATATTAACGGCCTGCCTATGAACCCGGCAGCCAGAAATTATCCCCAGGAGTTTATCCAGACCGGGATCTCGGCCATCGACGGCCTGAATACCCTGGTCCGTGGACAGAAGCTTCCTATTTTCTCCGCCTCCGGCCTTCCCCATGCGAATCTGGCGGCTCAGATTGCCAGACAGGCCAAGGTGAGAGGAACCTCAGAACCTTTTGCGGTAGTATTCGCCGCCATGGGAATCACCTTTGAGGAAGCCAACTTCTTCATGGAAAGCTTCCGGGAGACAGGGGCCATCGACCGCAGCGTCATGTTTATCAACCTGGCCAACGATCCGCCTGTAGAGAGGATCGCCACTCCCCGTATGGCTTTGACTGCCGCCGAGTATCTGGCTTTTGAGAAGAACATGCACGTGCTGGTTATCCTGACGGATATTACAAACTACGCAGACGCTCTCCGTGAGATTTCGGCTGCCAGAAAGGAAGTGCCCGGACGCCGGGGATACCCTGGCTACATGTACACAGATCTGGCTTCCCTGTATGAGAGAGCCGGCAGGCAGAAAGGGAAGAACGGTTCCATCACTCTGATTCCCATTCTCACCATGCCGGAGGACGACAAGACCCATCCCATCCCCGATCTTACGGGATATATTACAGAGGGACAGATTATCTTAAGCCGAGAGCTTTACCGTAAAAATATCGCACCTCCCATAGATGTGCTTCCCTCCCTCTCCCGTCTGAAGGACAAGGGAATCGGTGAAGGGAAGACAAGGGCGGATCATGCGGACGTGATGAACCAGCTTTTTGCCGCCTACGCAAGAGGAAAAGATGCCAAGGAGCTGATGGTCATCCTTGGCGAAGCGGCTCTGACAGATATTGATAAAATATATGCCAAGTTTGCGGACGCCTTTGAGAAAGAGTATGTGTCCCAAGGCTACTATACAGACCGCAGCATTGAGGAAACCATGGAGATCGGCTGGAAGCTTCTGCGCATTCTGCCCAGAAGCGAGCTGAAACGTATTAAAGACAAATTCCTGGATGAGTTCTATGAGGGATAGAGGAAAGGAAGTCGACGGATATGAGTGCTAAACATGTGAACCCTACCCGCATGGAGCTGACCAGGCTGAAAAAAAAGCTGACCACCGCCCGAAGGGGCCACAAGCTTCTGAAGGACAAGCGGGATGAGCTGATGCGCCAGTTTTTGGAGATGGTCCGTGAAAATAAGGTTCTCCGTGAAAAGGTGGAGGTCGGCATCCGCAATGCCAACCAGAATTTTGTCCTGGCCAGGGCCGGCATGTCCGAGGAAGCCTTAAACGTGGCTCTCATGGCCCCCAAGCAGGAAGTCTATTTGGAAGCGGAGACTAAAAATGTCATGAGCGTGGAGATTCCCGTCTTTCACTATAAGACAAGGACTTCCGATCCCGGAGACATTTACTCCTACGGCTACGCATTCACTTCCAGCGACCTGGACGATGCGGTAAAAAGCCTGGCAGACCTTCTGCCCGAGATGCTCTGCCTGGCAGAACGGGAAAAATCCTGCCAGCTCATGGCGGCTGAGATCGAGAGAACCAGGCGCCGGGTCAACGCCCTGGAGCATGTGGTTATCCCGGAGACAGAGCAGAATATCCGCTATATTACCATGAAGCTGGATGAGAACGAACGCAGCTCCCAGACCCGCCTCATGAAGGTAAAGGATATGATGCTGGAGCAGACCCACAAATATACAAGCCATGGGGATGTGAAAATCCTGGAGGACGAATCTTAAGCGGGACTGTAGAGGCTGCTGCATTGAGCAAATTTAATGCAGCAGCCCTTTTACATCAAATCTACTTGTACTGAAAGGAGAAAAAATTTGGATTTACTGAAAGATAATCTGAAAGGCCTGTATCAAAAATATCTGCTTCCTTCTTTTGCCAGTGCCCTGATGATTTCCATCTATTCCTTTGTGGACACCATCGCGGTGGGCCAGTATGCCGGACCTGCGGGCACGGCGGCCATCGCCGTGGTCACGCCTCTGTATGGGATCTTTACTTTTTTCGCAGTGCTCTGCGGCGTGGGCGGCGCCGTGCTCCTTGGAAAATCCAGGGGAGAGGGGAATTATGAGAAGGGGAATACCTATTTCACGGCTTCCCTGATCCTTATTTTCTTTTTTACTGCTGTCCTGTGGATCCTCTTTCTGGTGTGCCGCAATCCCATCCTGCGGTTTTTCGGCGCCGACGATGCCCTGATGCCGGAGGTGATCCAGTACGCCAAGTGGCTGATCTGGTTCCTGCCTGTTTTCCTGCTTCCCACTTCCCTGGGCGCTTTCCTCAGGAATGACGGCGCCCCCAGGCTGGCCATGGCTGCCGTACTGATCGGCGGGTGCGTCAATGTTTTCGGGGATTGGTTTTTTGTATTTCCCCTGGACATGGGGCTTTCGGGAGCTGCCTTGGCTACCCTGATCGGCAATGGAGTGCAGGCATTGATTATGATCTCGCATTTTTTCCGCCCCTCCTGCCGGCTGAAGCTTTCCATGCCCTCCCACCCTTTTCAGACCTTCAAAAAAATTCTTTCCATCGGCATCGGAGCCAGCGTCATTGACTTTGCCACAGTTTTCCTGATTATCCTCATCAACAATCAGATCATGCGCTACGGCACTTCCACGGATCTGGCTGTCTACGGGGTGGCGGCTACCATCGCCGTCTTGTTTCAGGCTATGTTCTGCGGCGTGGGGCAGGCCATACAGCCCATTGTGTCCGCCAACTACGGAGCAAATCAACCGGAAAGATGCCGGAAAGCCTGGCAGATGTCTTTCCGGACCGTTCTGCTGCTGGGAGTGTTTTTCCTCATGGTATGCGTGCTCTTTCCCACTCAGATTGTCCGGCTCTTTATGGCTGTAAACGATGAGGTACTGGCAGCAGCCCCCCGTATCATGCGTATTTACTGTACCTTATTTCTCTTTCAAGGGATTACGGTTCTGTCTACCTATTATCTGCAGAGCATTATGCAGAACCGCCAGTCCATGGCAGTCTCCCTCCTGAGAAGCGCCGTCCTCAGCGGGATTTTGCTGGCTGTACTCCCCATGTTCTTTGGAATCACCGGCGTCTGGATCGCACAGCCTGTTTCCGAATGTATCACCACGGTGATCGCTCTTCTTTTCATCCAAAAAAATCACAGGACGGAAGCTTAAATCCTTCCGCCCTGTATTTTTATTTTTCTTTAATTTCTTTTTAAGCTACCGGCGAAACCAGCTCATCCAGCCATTTCCCCACATAGTCGAAACAATTTTTTACCGTGTCTCCAAACTCTCCCGGATACGATTCAGCATCCTGCTGCGGTGTAAAATTATGGGAGGCTCCTCTTACGAAGGCCATGGTCTTATCCTCACTCTTGGCATTCTCATAGATTGCCTCAGCGGCCAGAAATTCATAGCTTCCTGTCATTCCCATAATCAGCATAGGGGAAGAGATGCCCTTTACGTTGCCCGGGGTACAGCAGTAGCTGGAATCCCAGTCAATCCCGTAAATCCGGCTTTCGTCATAGTGAAAATCCCTGGTGCGCACGGCCGAATTCGTCAGATACGTTTTCACAGTAGAAACATTGGTCGCCATCTCGTTTACTGTAACCATATTTTTGTTAAAGTGCGGTTTCCTCAGAGAGTAAATGACCTCCCTGGTCACGGAGCCGTCCTCATGGATCAGCGGCCATTCATGGATGGTATGTGAGAGAAGCTTCGTGTCCTGAGGAAACATTTTATTATTGGGGGCGATCTGGGAGGCTCCGGCAATCACGAAGGGCTCGTCGTCCTCAAAGCGCCCTCTGTCTTGTTCCAGCTCTCCAAGCCGCTCTAATGCCTGGCCGATCAGCTCCTCGTTCCTCTTCTCCTGTCCCCTCTGATAGTTTCTGATAAATTCCGGGGAATAGTCTGCTCCTTCCGGGCTGAATCCATTTTCCGGGGCAAACAGATCAAATCCAGGCTTCAGGTTCCGGCTGGTGGCATTATCTGAAATTCCCGGTTCCAGGCTTAAGAGTGTCATCACGCCGTTTCCCCAGTTTGAGTCCAAAAACATCACGGCGTCAGCCTTTGGCAGGGGGCCGATATCCGAAAGCTTCACAATTTTTCTGTCATCCTGAAAAATTTCCGGTCCGTTTTCTGCCACGCACTGATAGGCGCTCATCAAAGTGGCCCCTCCGCTGTGCCCCAGCAGTACAACCCTCTGGAGTCCCGGTATTTTTCTTAAATATTCCACGCCTCTTTTCACGTCTAAAAGCTTTTTATCCAGAGTCATGCAGGGCTTTTCCACATTGGAGGCCAGGACTGTAAATCCCCTTGAGGCCAGCTCCGGCGCCGGGATAAATCCATAATAATCACTGTCAGAATGCATCAGCAGGATTCCTGTCTCTTTGCGGAGAGCCGGATCCACTGGTTCATAGAAAATCCCCCCCTGCCCTCTACTTAAAGATATATATGTATTCTTTACATTGCAATATGTTCTGTCCATTTTTTCTCCTCAAATACAACTTAACCTGATTTTCACTGTGGCTCATAAAAGGACGCATAAGATGCCCCTGGCTGTTTATACTTCTGTTCCACTGCTGTCAGCCTTCCTTCCTCCCCGATTGCAAACACAGTCAGTTCCCCGCCCACCAGGCACATAGACAGAAGGAAGCGCCCATTTGGAAACATCGCCAGTCCTCTGGGCCGGTTTCCCGGCACACCGCAGCTTCTGATATGGGACAGTTTTCCCGTCTCCTGGTCTATTTTCATAACAGCGATCACATCAGCGGCATTGATCAAGGTGTACAGATAATTTCCCTGGGGATCTATGACAAAGCCCTGCTGTTCAAGCCGGGTGCCTTTTTTTACCGGCAGCTCAGGATCCAAGACATTCTCAACGCACACCCGCTCCAGCTCCCCCTCTTCTCCGTATCGGAAAGAGGTTACGTAGCACTTGCCGTCATAAGAGGCTTCATGATTCACAAACAGGTACGGCTTGTCCGGGTGGAACACCACATACCTGGGAGCCCCTTCCTCCCGATCCGTCATCTGACTGTTAAGAAGGGTCAGTTTTTCTTTTTCGTAGTCAAAGGCGTAAAGATACAGCTTGCCCGTTCCTTTGTCCGCCACTGCCATAAGCTTGCCGGAGGGAGAAAATACTGCACAGTGGGGATGTGCCTCCCTGTCTTTTTCATATTCATTGTGGTCTATATTTTCAACCAGCTTTTTTGCCATCCCCGCCTCATCCAGACTGTATACCTGCACATCTGCTTCTGCACAGATACGGCGGGAACGGATCTCTCCCTTCTCATCTCTGCTGTGGCGGATTACGCCCAGGGAACAGGAATGGTGGGCCTCAAATAAATAGCGGCCGGAATGATCCAGGCTGACGTAGGCAGGATTCGGACATCCTGTGACAATCTGCCCCTCTTCCCTGGCCCTTCCGTTTTCTCCAGCCAGGCCGTATACGAAAATTCTCCCGGAGGCTCCTTCGCCTTCCTTAAAGCAAGGCACTTCATTATTTACATAAAGCTTTCCTCTCCTGGCATCCACCCAGGAAGCGTTAAAGGAATCTTCCGTATTGATCATTTCCACAAACTGCAGCTCCCCTGTCTCCTGGTTTACCAGGTACTGTCCCAGCCCCGGCGCTCCGCCGTGTTCTTCCCAGGAGCTTACATACATAAAGGTTTTCTTTTCACTCACCGCATCCGCCTCCTATGAGATTTCTTTCAGGCGGCAGCAGGAGACATAGTGATTTTTTTCCGCCTCCTGCAGCTTCTGGGGCTGCCTGCATTCCTCTTTCGCATAAGGACACCTGGCCGCAAACCGGCATCCCGGCTCGGGATTGATAGGAGATGTAATTTCTCCCTTTAACCGCACCCGCTTCATGGGATGGAAAATATCCGTGGAGGGTATGGCGGAAAGGAGGGCCTTTGTATAAGGATGCAGTGTATGTGCAAACAGCTCTTCCGCAGGGGCCTTCTCCACAAGCTGCCCCAGATACATGACACAGATATGGTCGGAAATATGACGCACCACAGACAGATCGTGGGTGACGAACATATAGGCAATTCCCATCTGATCCTGAAGATCCATCAGAAGATTCAAGACCTGAGCCTGGATCGAAACATCCAGGGCTGACACCGGTTCATCGCACACGATAAATTCTGGGTTCAGGGCCAGGGCTCTGGCTATCCCTACCCTCTGGCGTCTCCCTCCGTCCAGCTCATGAGGATAAGACTGGCGGAGACGCTCATCGATTCCCACCAGCTCCATCAGCCGGTTAGCTTCCTCCTGAAGCTCCGCTTTCCCATGGAATCTCCCGGAATGCTTCAGAGGCTCCTTAATGGTGGACTCAATCCGAATTCTTGGATTTAAGCTGGAATAAGGATCCTGGAACACAATCTGCATCTTGTCACGGATTTTATCCAGCTCTCTCCCCTTCACATGAGTAATATCCTGCCCGTTCAGAAAGATCTGCCCTTCCGTAGCCTCCTGCAGCCGGATCATCGTACGCCCCAAAGTGCTTTTTCCACAGCCGGACTCCCCCACCACTCCCAGGGTCTCCCCTTTTTCTATGGTGAAGGATACATCGTCCACAGCATGGTTCAGCCCGGCGGGCACCTTAAAATATTTCTTTAAATTTCGCACTTCTATTAATGACATATATTATCCCTCCTGCTTCAAATGACAGCAACAGCAGCTATGATCCGGCCCCAGCTTCACATTCGGTATTTCTCCCATGCATTCCTGGGTGGCTTTGGGACATCTGGGAGCAAAGGCGCAGCCCTTTGGAAGCGCCGTAGGATCCGGCAGCGTTCCCGGAATAGGCCTCAGCCGTTTTTCCCCTGCGTTCATGCTGGGCAGAGAGGCAAAGAGTCCCTGTGTGTAGGGATGGGAGGGATGGAGGAAAATATCCTTTTTATCACCGTACTCTATGATTTTTCCCGCATAGACCACCGCCACCTTATCGCTGGTCTCCGCCACCACGCCCAAGTCGTGGGTAATGAGAATCATAGATGTCTCATATTTATCCTTTAATTCTTTAATCAAATCCAATACCTGGGCCTGTATGGTCACATCCAGAGCCGTGGTAGGCTCGTCCGCCAGCAAAAGCAGAGGATTGCAGGCAAGAGCCATGGCAATCACCACTCTCTGCTTCATGCCGCCGGAAAATTCAAAGGGATACTCTACCCATCGCTCAGCGGGAATTCCTACCATCTCCAGCATCTCCTTTGCCTTTTCCTCCGCCTGCTTCTTATCATAAGGATTGTGAAGCATGAGCCCTTCCATAATCTGTTCCCCTACTGTCATAAGAGGATTCAGAGCCGTCATAGGATCCTGGAAGATCATTGCGATTTTCTTTCCTCTGATTTCCAGCATCTTTTCTTCCGGCAGGCGCAGAAGATCCTCCCCTTCCATCTGGATTTCTCCTCCCAGGACTTTGGACGGAGGGTTAGGAAGGATGCCAAGAATAGCCTTGGCAATGGTGGTTTTGCCCGCCCCGGTCTCTCCCACCAGAGCCAATGTCTCTCCTTTATGCAGGTCAAAGGAAACCTTGTTTACTGCCTGTACAATCTTTTTTCTGGAGGTATATACCACTTCCAGATCCCGAACTGAGAGGAATTTTTCTTTCTTTTCACTCATCACGCTTCCTCCTTCTCTACTTTCTAAGTTTGGGATCCATGGCATCCCGCAGTCCGTCGCCGATCAGATTGATAGCCAGCACCGTCAGTGCGATGATCAGTCCCGGAAACATAATCAGATGAGGGTAATTCAAAATATGGGTACGGGCATCCGCCAGCATGGCTCCCCACTCCGGTGTGGGCGGCTGCACTCCAAGCCCGATGTAGGAAAGGGCTGCCGCCATAGTAATGGTCATCCCGATTCCCATGGTGGCGTCCACGATTACAGGTGAAACTACATTGGGAAGAAGATGGCGGAACATGATGCTGATTTTTGAGCATTTTATGGACTCCGCCGCCTCCAGATATTCCCTGGAACGCTCCGCCAGAATCTGTCCCCGGATCAGACGCACGCCGATGGGTACATTTCCCACGGAAAGAGCCAATACCGTGTTAAAAAATCCGCTTCCCAGAACCGCTGAAATCAAAATACACAGAAGAATGCTGGGAAGGGAGGACCAGATATCCATAATCCTCATGATCAAAGTCTCTGTCTTACCGCCAAAGTATCCGGCCACACTTCCGATAATGGTCCCTGCCACAGAACCAAAAATCGCTGCGCAGAGCCCAAGGGCCAGTGAATAGCGCCCGCCGTAGAGAAGTCTTGTAAACAGATCCCTTCCCATTCCGTCTGTTCCGCAAAGATGCTGGGCGCTGGGGCCTGCGAACATATTCTGTATATCCATATCATTGACGCCATAGGGCGCCACAAGAGGGGCAAAGAGACAGGCCAGAACGATCACTGCCAGTAAAACGATTCCCACCCTGGCCCCGGGATTTTCCCAGATTCTCTGCATAGTCTCCGCAAACAGAGAAGATTTCGAGCTTTTTATGTATTGGTCGTAGGCGCCTTTTTTCTTTCTCCTTATCATTTTTTCTGTCCCCCTTTCCTGACGCTGGAATACTGCGCTTTGATCCTGGGATCCACAAAGGCGTACACCAGATCCACGATCAGCATGGACACCGAAGTAAACACCGCGAAGAACAGCACACAGGACCGCACTACAGGATAATCTCTGGAATTAATGGCGGTCAGCAGATAAAGCCCGATTCCCGGTACGGAGAATACGCTCTCAATCACTGCGGAGCCTGCCACGATCCTGGCAAAGCCGGCGCCGATGGAAGTAATAATCGGCATCAGCGCATTGGGAAGCATATGGCGGAACACCACTTTCTTCTCCCTCTGTCCCTTGGCCCTGGCCGTGGTGATGTAATCTTCCCGGAATACCCCCAGCATACTTGCCCTCGTCTGCCTGGCGTTTACCGCAATGCCTCCCAGAGCGCTGCAGATAATAGGCATCACATAATACTGCGGCCCCCCGATGCCGTAGGCCGGGAGCCAGCCAAGCTTCGCTGAAAACAGAAGGATCAGCATCAAAGCCACCCAGAAATCAGGACAGGAGATGAATACCATGGCGATTCCCATGGTCAGAGAGTCCTGCCATTTCCCCTCATGGGTAGCTGCGAAGATTCCCATAAGGAGTCCCAAAGCCAGGTTTAAAACCATGGCGGACAGACCTATGATCACGGTTCTGGGAAGCCTCACCAGCATCTCATCCACCACCGGTTTGTTGTAAACCCAGGAGGTGCCCAGGTCAAAGTGCAGAAACGTATCGCTGAAATATTCTCCCAACTGCTGTATGTAAGATTTATCCAGCCCCATAATATGCCTGAGATTTTCCACATCTTCCGCAGTGGCGTTTCCGCCTGCAATCAGCCTGGCGGGATCTCCCGGCGTAAAATAAAGAATCGTAAAAATGATAAAGGATGTTCCCAGGATAATGACAATCATCCACAAAAGCCGTTTTAGTATGTATTTTCCCATAGATATTTCTCCCATTTGTTCAAGAATGCCGCTGAGACTGTTTCGCCGCTCACCGCCTATAGAGGCGGGAGTCACCCTCATCTGGGATGTAAAAGGGCGGTATACATAACCCCCGTATACCGCCCTCAAAATCATCTGTACAAGGCTTTCCCCTTCAGTGACTTATGGCCTCAGTCAAGATAGTACTCGCAGGCGCCTGCTCTTAAGAACTCATTCTCCCGATAGGCAAGTGTGGCAAAATCCTCACTGTATACGGCATTCATGGATGTGGTGGTCAATGCGCAGTAATAAGCGTTTTCAAGAATATACTCGTGCATCTCTGTCATCTTTTCTTCTGTGTGTCCCTCCAGGGAGGTGCAGCTCTCAAGATACTCCTGAAGCGTGTCATCGTGAATAAATGCCATATTGTAGTCTGTGCCAAACTCATTGTAGTTTGTAAAACGGTTCCATTCTCCTACCTGTGATCCGCCTCCTGCGTTGGTAATCATCAGATCCCACTTAGTGGAATCCAGAGCGTCTGTCTGCACAAGGGCTTCGTCCTCCGCCAGGATTTCCACATTGATTCCTACATTCAGCAGCAGAGCCTGTATCATGGTCATCATATTTTTGTCAATCTCATTGCTGCTTCCCAGAAGAGTCAGCGTTTCCCCGTTGTAGGAGGTCTGCGCAAGATATTCCTGGGCTTTTTCCACATCGCAGACTGCCATGTAGTTATTCTCGCTCTCCTCCCAGGCCGTATTATAATCCCCAAAGAACGGAGTTCCCAATGCCTTGGCAGGAAGACCGGTTCCGGCTGCCGCCGCAATCGCTTCATTGTCCAGGGCAAAGTAAACGGCCTTGCGAAGATTCACATCGCTCATGAGGCTGTCCTCAGAATTATTTCCCATAAGGACCCTCAGACCGCTACCCTGAGTGATATAAACGTCATTTCCATCCGCATACTGTCCGCCCTCCTGGAAATCCGCCAGATTTTCTTCAGGAACATACTCAGAATACTGAATCTGGCCGGTGCTTAAGGCGATAACGTGCTGGGAAGTCTCGGAAATAATGTCATACTCGATGGTCTGAACGTTTGCCAGATGCTCGGAATCCCTCAGCTCCTCTGTCTGCCAATAATCATCGTTGGCCTCCAGAACCAGCTTGCTTCCCACAGTATATTCCGTCACCTTATATGGTCCGGTAGCTACAGGCGCTTCATGGAAGTTTCCTTCCTCATAAGCCTTCTGTGAGAAGATGGGTGTCCGGCACCAGGGCCATTCCAAATCCCCGATCCCATCAATGGGAGAGGTCCAGGTAAATTCCACTGTATAATCATCCACCGCCTCCACACTCTCAAACTTGTCATATTTCAAGGCTTTTCCCGCATCCACCAAGGTATAATAGGAGAAGACCACATCTTCAGCCGTAATATTGTTGCCCTCCGTGTCTGTAATATAATCGTAAATCTCTACCTGCCAGTGTAGGTCGTCCACCTCTGTATAGCCCTTGGCAAGGATGGGAACGTACTCATTGTTGCGAAGGTCAAAGAGGGTTTCGTAGAAATTATAATTGGTATAGAGCAGACTGTTGTCGCCTCCCGTATTTTCCGGAGCCAGATCCTTGGGATCGCTGACCAGACCGATGGCTACTTTCTCATAGCGCTCCCCATTCTGCGTAGTCTCTCTGGATGTATCAATCTGCGGCGCAGTATTTTCCTCCGCCATGACTGCGCCTGAAAGGCTGCCTGCCAGCAGGACGGCTGAGAGAGCCGTACCTAAAATCCTGTTTGCTTTCGTATGTTTCATTCTTTTTCCTCCTTTGCAAAATCACAATAAATTTTCCCACACCCCAGAGCTCATACGGTAGTATTGCTGAAAATCCTTTTGTTTTACCTACGTTTTTTGTTGATATTATTATATACATTTAAAAATGCGAAAGCAAATCGTATTCGGCCTTACTTCCGTCCAAAATGGAAAGTATAAAAAAAGAACTGCCGCTCACCCTTTTGGGAAAAACAGACAGTTCTTCTGCTAACCTGTATAAAATTAATCTTGCAAGGCTATACCTCCGCCCTGCTCCTGACAAACTCAATAAAAAGCTTCGCCTCCTCTGACAGCTTTCTTCCCTTCATATAACAGAGGGAGATGTCAATTTCCCTGGAGGGCGTGATCTCTACCACGGCGATTTCCTCCCGCATAATGAATTCCAGAGCTTTCTTCCACAAGAGAGCAATCCCCATGTTTTTGGCCACCGAATCCACAATGTTGCTTCCCACCGTACCGGTGAAGACTACCTTAGGTTCAAAACCGGCCTCCAGGCAGGTATTCCGTATAATCTTGCTGATCCTGTTTTTGTCGCTGTCGGGAAACATGACAAAGTCCTCTCCCCGCAGCTCCGAAAGAGCTACCTGCTTCCTGGAAGCCAGAGGATGGGAGCGGTTGCAGATCATAATAAGAAAATCCTTCTTAAAGGGTATCTTCACCAGATCCTGTTCTTTGTTTTCTTCATCCACAATAAAGGCCAGCTCACATTCACCTTTTTTCAGCAGTTCCTTTCCTTCGTAGCTCTCATTGATAGCCAGCCCGATATGGTACTTCTGCCGGAACTCCACTGCCAGCTCAAAAATCCGGTAGCCAGCGCTGATGGCAATGGATTTCTCATCTGAAGCTGCCTTCAAAAAGAGCTTTCTGGAAGCTTCTTCCTGCAGCGCAGCTATTTTTTTCGCATACGGAAGCAGGATCTCACCGTATTCGTTCAGCGTGATTGTTCTCTTGCTCCGGTCAAACAAAGGCACCCCATACTCCTTTTCCAGAGCGTGAATATGTTTAGACAGCGAGGAAGAGGTCGTATACAGCCTCTCCGCAGCTTCACCCAGCCGCCCTTCCTCAGCGATCACCAAAAATTCCTCTAAGTATTCAATTTCCATTGCTTCCTCCCAACC
>DVGR01000276.1 GCA_018712605.1 Candidatus Choladousia intestinigallinarum | reverse complement strand
TAGCGCAGGCACCACCGCACATAAAAGCCACGGATTGCTCCGCACTGCGTGCTCCCGCAAGTCTCCGCTCCGCTTCGGTCGGCGCTAAACGCATGCGCCCTTCTGTCCGTTCACCGAGACTGGCTTTTATAGTAATATAGTTGATTGCATCACATTTGTCAATTTGCGTACTATTAGGCTTTCCTTAATTTTGCTTCTTAAAGTTAAATTCCGAAAAGTCTCTTTAAAAAATTTGCTAAATCTCCTTCTCTATGATAAACTTACTCTATGATGCCGTGCTTTGAGGGCGATAATCAAAAACCCCGCTGCAGAGCAGCGGGGTTTTTGACCCTCGCGGCAGTCGCCAAATATCCATGCAAGCATGGCTACTTGGCTCGTTGCTCGCGGGAATAAAAAGAAGCACGGCTTGAACGTTTAGTCTTAAATTTTCAGATACTAGAAAGGACCCTGCATCCATGAAATGGGACGAGAAGCCTTACCATTCCCTTAATTATGAAATGCACCGCCGCTACGGAGAAAAGGTCTACCGGCTCACTCTGAACGGAGGCATGACCTGCCCCAACCGGGACGGGACGCTGGGGGAGGGAGGCTGTATTTTCTGCAGCGCAGGAGGTTCCGGCGATTTTGCCGCTTCCCCTTCCCTGTCCATACGGTCGCAGATTCAGGCCCAGAAGGCCATGATCCGGCAGAAACGTCCCGTCCGCCTCTTTATTGCTTATTTTCAGGCGTATACGAACACATACGCTCCAGTGGAATATCTGGAGAAAATTTTCACAGAGGCCATTGAGGATCCTGAAATCGTGGCGCTGTCCATTGCCACCCGGCCGGACTGCCTGCCCCCGGATGTCCTGGCTCTGCTGGAAAAGCTGAACCGAATCAAACCTGTATGGGTGGAACTGGGGCTGCAGACTATGCATCAGGAGACAGCCCTTTTTATCCGACGGGGATATCCCCTGAAATGCTTTGAGAAAGCAGCGGCGGATCTGCGTGAGCGGCGGATCGAGGTCATCGTACATGTGATCCTTTATCTGCCCGGCGAGACGGAAGAGCAGATGCTGCAGACGATTCACTATTTGAATAAAGCCGGCATTCAGGGCATCAAACTGCAGCTTCTCCATATTCTAAAGGGGACGGATCTGGCTGAAGCCTACCTAAGAGAGCCTTTTTTTATTCCCAGCCAGGAGGAATACGTTGACATGGTGATAAAATGCGCAGAACATTTAGATCCTTCCATTGTCATCCACAGACTCACAGGGGATGGACCGGCAGACCTTCTTGTGGCGCCTAAATGGACTCTTCAGAAGCGCACGGTTCTGAATGCCCTCCACTCTGCTTTCCGCCAGAAAGGAACCTGGCAGGGAAAATATTTTGTAAAGCTTTTTTCTGACAAAGGAGGAACTATAAATGTCTGAACCTCTGACATTATACAAACTTATCGTTCTTTACATGCTGGATAAGGTGGATTTTCCCCTGACCAACTCCCAGATTTCATCTTTTATCCTGGATAAGGGGTATACTTCCTACTTTACCCTTCAGTCTGTTCTGGCTGAGCTTACCGAATCCAAGCTGATCCGGCAGGAAACCATACGGAACAGTTCGTATTTTTCACTGACAGAGTCTGGCGAGGAGACGCTTCTCTACTTCCACAAGCGTATTTCTTCAGCGATCCGCAATGAAATCGACGAGTACATGAAAGAAAATAAAATGCAGCTTCGGGACGAGGTATCTGTCCTAGCTGACTATTATAAAAATACAGCCAACGAGTATTCCGTTCGCTGCCTTGTGAAAGAAAAGCACTCAAATCCCATTGATCTGACCATCACCGTTCCGGATGAAGCCCAGGCCAAGGCTGTCTGCGCCAACTGGCGTACAAAGTGCCAGGCTGTTTACGAATTTGTGATGAAAGAACTTTTGTAGGAAAGGGATTTTTACAATCTTTCGAGGAAGAAAATAGCCGCCACTACTCACAATAGTGACGGCTTTCCTCGTGTGAGGTAAGTTGTTCATTTGGTATTCTTTTTACATCGTCCACCGATGGAGTTTAATAGAACTGGTGGTCTCCAATCTTCATGCCCTGTCCTGAACCGGTATTGAAGTAAAGGGCTCCTCCTACCGGATTCTCTCCTGCAAGGGCCGCACTGGCCGCTTCGTAGCAGGCGCTGGGGACGCCGCTGGCCAGGGCGCTGGCCAAAGCACCGCTGGATGCGGGCGTGAATTGGCCGCTCTGATAAATCACTTCACTGATGCTGTTGGGGAAGGAAGGACTGCTTACCCGGTTCATAACCACGGCTCCTACAGCTACCATTCCCTCATAGCTCTGGTTTCCTGCCTCACAGTAGATCAGAGCTGCCAGAAGGCTTGCATCGTCCGTGGAGGCGCTGCTGGCTGCAGCCTCTGTCTGAGGCGCTTCTGTCTCCACGTATGCTTCTGTCTCCACGTATGCTTCTGTCTGTACATACGCTTCTGTCTCTGCATAAGCATCTGCTGCGGCCTGGGCTGCAGCCTCAGCTTCAGCATAATCGGATGCGTCTATCGTAGTATCTGAACTGTAGTCTTCTGAAACTACATTTCCGTTCTCGTCATAATATGTATCAGAATCCGCATCGTAGTAGGAACCGTCGTCCTCAATCACATCTTCTGTTCCCTCATCTGAAGTGTCATTTGAAGTGTCATCCGAAGTATCCTCTGTATAGACAGTATCTGCTGAGGTGTCTTCTGTATACTCGGTCTCTGTTGAGGTATCTTCTGTGTATACCGGCGCCTCCGTAGCTTCTGTATACTCTGTCTCAGGGGAAGTCTCTTCTGTATAGGCCGGTTCGGTTTCCGTATAGGAAGGCTCTGTGTAAGAAGGCTCTGTATAAGAAGGTTCCGTAGAAGGCTCTGTGTATGTGTCTTCATAGCTGGAAGTTTCTTCCGTATACTCAGTTTCCGTATAAGTCTCTTCTGCCTGTCCGGCATCCTTATAGCTCTCGTCCTTGGCCACCGCCGTATCCAGCAGAAGGACTCTCGTCACATCCTCAGAGGATAAATACGCAAGATCATCGGCTCCATACTGTACAGCCAGCCAGTGTCCTCCGTCCTCTGCCAGTATAAAGGAATCGCCTGTCTCGAGATATTCCAGAATCTCTGAGCCGCCGTCCGCTTCTGCGAAAAGCTGGACATGATCCCAGGTAGTGGCTACGCCCTCTTTGCCGTAGTGATCCGCCAAACCTTTCACATCGTCTGCATACATCAGATACTCGTTCTTTACGAAGCCTGTCAGGCCTCCTGAGTAAAGCTCTGTCCAGGTCTCTCCCTTGTTGATCACCCAGGCTGCTCCGCCATTGTAAAGATAGCCAATCACCTCGCTGTCCTCATTGGCCGCTGCCCGAATGTTTATTCCTGTACTCACTGTATCATCATTAACCATGGCCAGCTCCTGCCATGCATCAGACTCTTCATAAGGAATCGCTATTACATCGGATTCTTCCTGTGCCATCCCCGTCATGCCCGCAAGCGCTGATACAGCAAGCGCTGAAAATGCGCACATTATGGTTCGTCCAGTATTCTTCCTCATTAATTTCCTCCTCTTCCAGAAACATCTGCTACGTTTCTGTTAAATTTGTTACAGTTTTGTTACATCTCGATTACGAAGTAATTGTAATATGATTCCTCACTTTTGTCAAGCAAATTTAATATTTTCTTTCGTTTTCCTTTTCTTTCTACTAATAAAGAGTAAAATGCCCAGGAAAATCAGCCCTCCAGCTGAGATTGCCGCCCCTTCCCTAAGCCCCGGCGTCTCATAGCGCAATTCGATGATATGCTCTCCTTCTCCCAGCTCCACTGCCAGATTCATGGTGTTGACCTGGAGGACTTCAGCCTTTTCTCCATCCACATAGGCCGTCCATCCCCGGCTGTAGGGAATAGAAAAGCAGAGAAGCCCTGGCTCGGCAAGAGAAGCTTCAGCCTCCACCCGGTTCCCCTCAAGCTGCAGACTCTTTGGCGTAATGGAGCCCAGTTCCTCTATCCACTCTTTCATCTCCTGTACCGGCTGGCAGGCCACATATAAACGGTCAAAAGTATAAACGCCGGGATTCTGAAAGGTCACTTTGATCTCGCTGACCGCCTCAGAACTGCAGCCTATGTTTACCAGGAAGTCCTCCACTCCGGATGAAAAAGAGTTTTCTCTTGTGAGATACTTCAGTTTCTTTTCCGTCTGTTCCCCCTTTATTTTCAGCACCGCCGACTGGGAGCCCTCCCAGTCCCGGTTTTGGGAGTACAGTTTATTTCGTGTGTACGCATCCATTGATGCTATCTCTTCTTCCGAGCACAGCTCCAAGGGATTTATATCCTCATAATCCAGCCCTTCTAAAATGAAATACGTCTCACAGTCAGCCATACCCTGGAAAGATATGGTGAGAGACGCTCCTTCCTGTTCGACAGTCACTTTTCCTTCCTCCCAGGAAAGGCCCTCTCCTTCTTTCACCGTATATTCAGGATAGCTCTCCGTAAACCGTGGAGCAATCTCCTGAAGACGCCCTGACTTGGGAGCTTTTTCTGTCACCGCTCCCTGCAGAAGAGCCTGCTGCTTCTGCGTCGCCGACATCTTTTCATAGTCTTCTCTTAATATATAGGAAGAACAGGTGTAGGCCAAAGGAAGGCTGTCAGGGTTTTCATACACAGAATAGACCTCTCCATCTCCCGCTTCTCCTGAAACTTTCAACTGATCGTAACCATAGGGAAGATAGCCGGTCTTTCCCTCCGGAACCAGAAAATACCTGACCCCGGCCAGAGCCTCCAGGGCCATTCTCCCGTCCAGCCCGTCATACTTGTGATCCTGCTGGGTATTGAGATACATCTCTCTCTGAAACTGATTTACCGTGCCGTCTGCCAGACTCCAGTAGAAATTCACCCGCATGGCCTGCTGCTGCAGCCCACTGTTGTTAATCTCCCCCGTACTCCCGGAGTCATATCTCCATACCCTTTCGTCTTCTATCTCTTTCAGGAGGCTGCTGGGAGTATTTTCTGTTAGATCCCTTAAAGCCTGTCCCTGATTTTCAAATTCAGATATATAATCCTGTTCCTCGGGAGAATATTTATAGATGCCCTGAAGGATAAGGCAGAAACACAGAAAGAGAAAAAGGCCCGCCTTAACCCTGGGCCTGTGAGCCAAGATCCAGTCCTTCTCCGCCGTCAGGAAAAACAGCAGCAGAAAGCACAGGGGAACCATAGCCGCCAGCACAAATTCTGTCCTGGTCTCCCGGTTTATATAGCAGAAGCCGCAGTATATTCCCGCAGCGATCCCCAGCCGCAGCTTTTCCTTTTTGTCCAGGGATAAAAGCTCCGGACACATTCTTGCGGCAATATAGCCATTCAGCATTCCATAAGCCCAGACAAAGCGGTTTGTCACATAAGAAAATCCGTTCAAAGCATGGCCGCACCATGGAATCAGCAGCAGAAGTGTCATAAAAAGGAAGCCCCTCTTCAGGGATCCTCCCCGCTTTCTCTTCAGGAAAAGCTGCAGAACCGCCAGCACCCCCAGGGCCGTATAGCCCATCTTATTCCAATAGCCTGCCTGTCCGGCAAGAAAAGCCCCGGGGAACTTCCAGTAATAGAGCGCCGGATAAAAAGCCTTGACTACCGCCCCTGCCTCCGCCCTTCCGGAATTCAGCATCACCAAGGCCACCGGAAGAAGAATCACCGCTGAGACGGCAGTTCCCACGGCAAAGCAGAATACGAATTTAAAAAACCATCCCAGGAGTTCTTTTGGGCGTATGGGCCTGAACCAAGCCATATATCGGCCTACTGCATAAAAGAACATGAGAACGCAGATCATATAGAAAAAATAAAAGTTGCTCACTGCGCACAGAGCCGTCATCCCTATAAACAGAAAGGGCTTTTCCTTTTTGAAAATCTTATCGATTCCCATGAGGATCAGGGGAAGATAAATAAGGGGATTCATGAAAAAGGGATGCCGCACCCCTGCCATAATAGTCCAAAAATTAAAAGAATAGATCAGAGCTCCCGCAGCCGTCCAGGAGCTTTTTTCTCCTAAGCTGCGGCTCCATAGAAGAAAAGCCATCCCCGCCAGCCAAATCCGAAGCACAATCAGCCCGCCGTAAAAAGCCTCCATGCTCTTTTGGGGCACAAAAACACTTAAAAGATTTAAGGGATCGCCTAATACATAGTAGTGAAAGGTGGTGATTACATCCGCTCCGTACCCCACATTCCAGTTCCACATGGGGATTTCCAGACGGTGATTGATAAGCAGGTTCTTTAAAATTCCCCTCAGCCAGGAACGATAGTAGACAAGAGAGTTAAAATGCTGCGTCAGCCCGTCCGTCTCTTTCCAGATCAAAGTCTTTCCATTCAGGAAAAACCAGGAAAAAACAGCAGCGGAGACAAGCACAAAGCAAAGGCTGTAAATTCCATAAGGGGAAATATTTTTACGTTTTTTATCTGTCAGAATCTTAATGTCCATAAATTTTCTCCTTTCTGGCTATTTTGAATGCTATTTCATTTGGAAAATATTTTCAAGCCGCCTCTTCAAATCTTCAGATTTTCTTAAGATTGCAGAATTTTTGGTAAATTATTGTAAGGCAGAATGCAAAATGATATACTTGCCTGAAGAATCAAGGCTGTCAGTTGGCCGACAGGTCAGCCAACTGACAGCCAATTATGGAGCCTGACTATGAAATACTTAAAAAATGCTTATATGCTTCTGGCGTTCGCCGCTCTTTTTATAGAATTGTTTATCTTTAATTACCGCACCTTTGAGTCTTTTTTCTTTCCGAAGGAATCTTCTCCTGCCGCCGCATACAGCGCTGGCAGTACGGTGCAGGAGGATGCGTCTGTCTCCTTTGACCTTTCTTCCGGAGCAAAACCATACATTCTCCTGGACAATCTGGATGCCCCAGCCGAGAATCTGTATCTGGATCTCTTCGCCTCCGAGGATCCAGACAGCACTCTTTCCATTACCATCTCAGCCAGGGACCAGGGAAATAACCAGTATTACGATCTCCCCTCCCTGACTATTGACCCCAATGACGAGAGTACAAAATATATCCGGCTGAATCTCAGCGGCGACGCAAAGAGCCTGAAAATAACGGTCAACACGACTCTTTACAGTTCGTACCGCATTGGAACTGTAAAGCTGAACTCTTTCCGTCCCCTGTTTTTCTCCCCTGGCCGCTTTCTGGGACTGTACGCTGTCTTTCTGCTTTTGTTTTTCCTGCGTCCAGGTTCTGTTCTGTACAGAACCGCATACTCTTTAAAAAGGCGGATGCAGACCAGCTGCATTTTCCTCCTGCTTCTCTCCCAGATGCTCCTGGCCGCAGGGATCGGCACGTACAATCCAGACTATGTAAATCCCCCTTGGGATCATCACAAACAGTATCACAAGCTGGCCGTGGCCATTACGGACGGCCATTTTTACCTGGACGATGAACCGACTCTGCAGTTAAAGGCCATGGAAAATCCATACGATTACCGGCAGCGAAAAGCGGAATCCGTTCCCTTTACCTGGGACACAGCTTATTATGAGGGCAAATACTACTGTTACTTCGGCATTCTGCCCGTCTTTCTCTATTATCTTCCCTGGTATCTGCTGACGGGAACAGCCTTCCCCACGTATCTGGGAGTGCTGCTGAACGCCGCCTTTCTGGCTGTGGGCGTCTTTTTCCTTCTGGATACTCTTGTGGTCCGGTACTTTAAGAAGATCTCCCTGGGCGCTTTTGTGCTCCTGGATTTCTGTCTCCTGGCAGGCAGCGGCTTTTTCCTGATTGTGGAGACTCCGACTTTTTACAATATGCCGATTTCCCTGGGAGCTGCCCTTACCATCTGGGGCTTTTATTTCTGGCTGAACGCCTCCCGGGAATCCGGCGGCCTAAGGACTGGCCCCCTCACGGCTGGAGCCGTCTGTATGGCCCTGGTAGCCGCCTGCCGGCCACAAATGCTGGTGGGAAGCCTTTTGGCCCTTCCACTTTTCTGGCCTTCCATAACCGCTCTTTTCGGAAAAGACCGGGCGCAGAGAAGAGAGATTCTAAAAAGCCTGCTGCCTGCCGCTATACCGTACGTGCTTACAGCAGCCTTTCTCATGTACTATAATTACGCCCGCTTCGGATCTCCTTTTGATTTCGGGGCAAACTATAACCTGACTACCAACGACATGACAGCCAGAGGCTTTCATCTGGACCGTCTGCCCTTCGGCTTGTTTACCTACCTGCTGCAGCCGCCCTCCATAAATTCTGTATATCCCTTTATGCAGCATGTGAGTACTTCCAATACGTATCAGGGGGTTACGATCCGGGAATCCATGTTCGGAGGCTTTCTTTGGTTTCACCCCATTCTTCTGCTGCTCTGTGCTTTTGGCCAGGCGAAAAAAATCTTAGGGACTCTGAAGCTGAAAGCTTTTGTTCTTCTCTCCCTGGTTATGGGACTGGCTGTGGTCTGTGCTGACATTGAGATGGCGGGAATTCTCCAGCGCTACGGTACGGATTTCGGAATCTTCCTGGTTCTGCCCGCCGTTCTTATTTTTATGGCCCTCTGCCAGCGGGCCCGGAAAAACCCCGCCCTGCTGGCTCTCTGTCACAGAGGGCTGCTGGCTGTTTCCATTTTTTCTGGAGGGATGTATTTCTTATGGATTCTGAATCGTTTTTACGATTAAAGGAGGCAAATATGGACGAGATCGCAGTATTGATCCCCTGCTATAACGAAGCTGGGACTATTGAAAAAGTTGTCAGAGATTTCAGAAAGGCTCTGCCTGAAGCTGTGATTTATGTATATGACAATAATTCCACCGATGGCACAGACCGTGTCGCCAGGGACGCAGGAGCCGTGGTGCGGTATGAGCGCCGTCAGGGAAAAGGGGCCGTGGTGCGCACCATGTTCCGCGAGATTGACGCCAGGTGTTATCTTATGGTAGACGGGGACGATACCTACCCTGCGGAAAATGCCAGGGCCCTGGCGGATGCCGTCCTGAAAGGCGGCGCGGATATGGTGGTGGGAGACCGGCTTTCCTCAACTTATTTTTCGGAGAACAAACGCCCCTTCCATAACCTGGGAAACCGCATGGTCCGGGGAATGATCCATGTCTTTTTTGAACATAAAATTCAGGATATCATGACAGGATACCGTGCCTTCAGCTACCTGTTCGTAAAGACGTGCCCCATTCTCTCCAACGGATTTGAGATTGAGACCGAGATGACCATCCATGCTTTGGATAAAAATATGCTGATTGACAATGTGGTGGTCAATTATCGTGACCGTCCTCAGGGCTCTTCGTCAAAGCTTAATACCTTCCGGGATGGAATCAAGGTATTGAAAACCATCCTCGTTATGCTGAAAAACTACCGCCCTCTCCTGTTCTTTGGAAGTATCTCCCTGGTGCTGTTCCTGGCAGCCCTGGGACTGTTTATACCGGTTCTCTCAGAATATACAAAAACAGGGCTGGTACTGAAATTTCCCACCCTGATCGTCAGCGGCTTTGGAGCTATGGCCGCCCTGATATTCCTGTGCTGCGGCATGATCCTCAATGTATTAAAGGCCCAGAGCCGCCAGCAGTTTGAGCTGACTCTGAACCAATTTAAAAAGGATTTATTTTTCTAACTATTTATCCTGCGCTGCCTGGAAGCCTCGTACATCAGCACGGCCGCAGCGATGGAAGCGTTGAGGGACTCTACCTGACCGCACATGGGGATCGTCACCAAAACATCCGCCAGGGCCGCCGTCTCCCTGGACAGTCCTTTACTCTCATTGCCGATCAGAAAAGCTATTCCTCTGCCATAGTCCTGTCCGTCATAAGCACACCTTCCCTCAAGATGTGCCGCACAAAGAACGACGCCCTGCTGCTTCAGCCATTTCAGGCTGTCCTGGAGATTCTCCGTATAGCAAAAAGGCATCCTGTAAATGGAGCCCATGGTAGAACGGATCACCTTAGGATTATAAATGTCCACACATCCCCCGGACAAAAGAATGCCCGTGACGCCGGCCCCCTCTCCAGTCCTGACAATGGTTCCCAGATTCCCCGGATCCTGAAGATTCTCGAGAACCAGGATCAGAGGCTTCTCGCCCAAAAGCTGAGGCAGGCTGTAAGAAAACTGACGGATCAGACATAAAATCCCCTGGGGCGTCTTGGTATCGGAGACAGAGGCGAAAACCCGGTCTGAAAGGACAACCGGCTCTGCACCCTTCTCTTCAAAGATCTCCCATCCGTATCTTTCTATAAAACGTTCTGAGACATAAACACCGGCAAGCCTCTCTTTAGGGGCTTCCCGGTACATTTTAATTCCTTCCGCCACAAAGAGCCCCTGCTGGCTCCGGGCCCTTCCTCTGGCCTGGAGCTGGGCAAGGTTCTTTACCTGGCTGTTGGACATGCTTGTGATAATCTCTGTCATTCCCTATCTCTCCCTGGTCAGGCGCTCATCGCCTTGCTGACCCGAACCATGTAATCAGGAATCTCCTTCTGCATATCCAGTGCTTCCGCTATGTCAAAATCCACGTACTCGCCGTTCTTATAGCCCACCACACGGTTTGATTTGCCCTGGGCCAGAAGATCCGCAGCATATGCCCCCATCATAGAAGCGTAGACACGGTCACGGCAGGTGGGGCTTCCGCCTCTCTGGAGATGGCCGAGAATAGTGGCTCTGGTCTCCACGCCTGTGGCAGCCTCGATTCTGCGGGCCATACTGGTCGAATGGCCGATTCCCTCCGCATTGATGATAATATGGTGCTTCTTCCCACGTTTACGGTTGTTGATAATATTATTGATCAGCATCTGCTCGTCGTAGTCATACCGCTCCGGCAGCAGAATATCCTCCGCTCCGTTGGCAATGCCGCACCAGAGAGCAATATATCCGGCGTTTCTTCCCATTACCTCGATAATGCTGCACCGCTCATGGGAGGTGGATGTATCTCTGACCTTGTCTATGGCCTCCATAGCCGTGTTTACAGCCGTGTCAAAGCCTATGGTGTAATCCGTACACGCAATATCCAAATCAATGGTTCCTGGAACGCCGATGGTGTTGATTCCTCTGGCTGCAAGCTGTCTTGCCCCGTTAAAGGAACCGTCGCCTCCGATCACTACCAGGCCGTCTATTCCGTGCTTGCGGCAGATCTCCGCTCCCTGATCCTGTCCCTCCGCCGTGCGGAACTCCGCGCACCTTGCAGTATACAGAATCGTTCCGCCCTTGGATATAATATCCGACACGCTCCACGGATACAGATCCTCAATCTCTTCATTCAGCAGGCCCTTATACCCCTGAGAGATCCCTTTCACCTTCAATCCCTGGGATAAAGCCTTGCGGACTACGGCCCGGATGGCCGCATTCATACCCGGCGCATCTCCGCCGCTGGTGAGCACACCTATTGTTTCCACCTTTTTTGCCATATCGCACCTCCTGCCAAGCAATGGGTTTATTCCTTATCATTTTAATCTATTTTAGGGGGTTTGTACAGGTAAAAATCCTTTAAAATCGCCTGGGCCAATATAATTTTTAGTCACAGTTCACGGATACCACGTAAACTATAACAATTTTTACTTTACCTTTACATTTTCTTTTCCAAACAGCGCCTCCATCCGGGAGAGCAGTTCCTCATCCGCCTGCACCGTCCAGTTATCCCCCAATCTCCGCACTGCCCTGGGACTGCGGACGTAGATCGCCACATGATCCTTCCCGTCCGACTGCCGCAGCAGAGCAAAGAGCTGGTCTTCCTTATCCCGGTATTCTTCCATCGTAGAAAACTGAACCCACAGCTCCCTGGACACCTCTTCAAAGCCCCAGATCTTCTCGCATATGATCTTGCTGGCCTTATCATCCTCGCTGTTGGCCCTTCCCCGGACAAAGATCTTATTCTCTTCTTTCAGATAAGAGCTGTAGGTCTCATAATCCTTGGGAAAAACTACAATCTCTACATTTCCCACCAGATCCTCCAGGGTGAGAAAAGCCATGGTTTTGTTGGTTTTAGTATATTTGACTGTCTTTCCTGCAATGAGACCTCCCACTGTCACCTTAGACTGGTCCGCCACCTTGGCGCTGCCCGTCTCTTCATCCAGCATAAAGTCTGTGGTGACATTGGAAATCACCCTCTTCCACAGCGCCTCATACTTCTCCAGGGGATGGCCGCTTACATAGATGCCCAGCACCTCTTTTTCAAAGGCCAGAAGCTGCTCCTTCTCATATTCTCCTACTGGAGGAAGCTGTACCTCATACTCCTTTTTATCTTCCTCCCCCAGGAGATCGAAAAGAGACATCTGTCCCGTTACGCCGCTTTTCTTCTCTCTGACCACCTGTTCAATGATAGAAGCATACACCTGCATGAACTGCTTTCTGGTGCCTCCCAGGCTGTCCATGGCTCCTGATTTTATGAAGCTCTCGATGGTTCTCTTATTGACTTCCTTCCCCGAGAGGCGTTCTATGAAATCCTTCAGGCTCTTGAAAGGCCCCCGTTCCTGCCGCTCCGTGAGGATCGCCTCGATGACCGGCTTTCCGATACTCTTGATGGCGGACAGGCCGTAGCGGATCTCATTTCCTTTAACAGAGAATTCTCCCTCTCCTTCGTTGATGTCCGGCGGTAAGATCTTGATCCCCATCTGCCGGCAGGTCAGGATATACTCGGCCACCTTGGAGGGATTTTCAATTACGGAGGTCATCAGCGCAGCCATAAATTCTACCGGATAATAATACTTCAGATAAGCCGTCTGATAGGAGACTACCGCATAGGCCGCCGCATGGGACTTATTAAAGGCGTACTTGGCAAAATCAATCATCTCATCGTAAATCTTATTGGCCACCTTTTCGCTGATGCCGTTCGCGATACAGCCCGGCACTCCCTCTTCCTGATTCCCATACACAAAATTCTGCCGCTCCTTCTCCATGACAGCGGCTTTCTTTTTGGACATGGCACGACGCACCAGGTCGCTGCGCCCAAGGGTATAACCTCCAAGGGAGCGGACGATCTGCATAACCTGCTCCTGGTAAACGATACAGCCATAGGTGGGCTCCAGGATCTCTTCCAACTGAGGGCAGTCATAAGCAATGGTTTCCGGATGGTTTTTGCCCCGGATATACTGGGGAATGAAATCCATGGGACCGGGACGGTACAGAGAGATTCCCGCAATGATATCCTCCAGGCTCTGGGGCTTCAGCTCCTTCATAAAGCTCTTCATCCCGGCGCTCTCCAGCTGGAACACGCCCTCCGTCTTACCGGTTCCGATCGAATCCAGCACCGCCTTGTCATCGTAATCAATATCCTGCATGGAAATCTTAATTCCATTGCTCTTCTCTGCCAAGCGCACGGCATTCTGGATCACCGTCAAAGTCCTCAGGCCCAGAAAGTCCATTTTCAAAAGCCCCAGTTCTTCCAGGGTGGTCATGGTAAACTGAGTGGTGATGGTTCCGTCCGCGGCCCTGGAAAGCGGCACATACTCATCCACATCCTTCTGGCTGATTACCACCCCGGCGGCGTGCATGGACGTATGGCGGGGCAGACCTTCCAGACGCCTGGACATTTCAATAAGCTTGTGTACCTTTTCGTCATTCTCATACATGGTACGGAGCTCCCGGCTCATCTCCAGGGCCCGGTCTATGGTAATATTCAGCTCAGAGGGAACCATCTTGGCAATGGTATCGCACAGGGCGTAGGGGAGATCCATGACTCTTCCCACGTCCCGGATCACGCCTCTGGCAGCCATGGTACCGAAGGTGACGATCTGAACCACCCGGTCTTTTCCGTACTTTCTCACCACATAGTCGATGACCTCCTGTCTTCTCTCAAAACAGAAGTCAATATCAATATCCGGCATGGACACACGCTCTGGATTTAAGAAACGCTCAAAAAGGAGGTTATAGCGGATGGGATCCAACTGGGTAATTCCCAGAGTATAGGAGACTAAACTCCCGGCGGCAGAGCCTCTTCCCGGCCCCACCATAATATCATGCTCTCTGGCGTAGCGGATGAAATCCCATACAATCAAAAAATAATCCACGTACCCCATCTGCTTAATCACCGACAGCTCATACTCCAGACGGCTCTTCAGCTCATCCGTCACCTGGGGATAAACCCGCTCCAGCCCCTCAAAACACAGCTTGTTCAGATACTCCCAGGAGGTGTAGGGTGAGGGAACGTCAAATTTGGGAAGCTTCGTCACTCCGAATTCAATATCCACATGGCAGCGGTTGGCAATCTTCCAGGTATTCTCCAGCGCCTGGGGCGCATAGGCGAAGAGCTGCTCCATCTCTTCAGGAGACTTGACGTAATACTGGCCTCCCTCATACCGCATCCTGTCCTCATCCGCAAGTTTTTTTCCAGTCTGAATGCACAGAAGGATATCGTGAGGCTCCACGTCCTGGGCATACGTATAGTGGACATCATTGGTAGCCACCAGCTCAATTCCCAGCTCCTGGCTCATGCGCATGAGCTGCTGATTCACCTGCTTCTGCTCCGGCAGGCCGTGATCCTGGAGCTCCAGGAAATAGTTCCCCTTTCCAAAAATCTTCTCATATCTCAGAGCAGCCTCTCTGGCCTCCTGGTAGAGGCCCCGCACCAGATATCTCTGCACCTCCCCGGCCAGACAGGCGCTCAGGGCGATGATACCTTCGCTGTACTGGGCAAGGATCTCCATGTCCACCCTTGGGCGGTAATAGAAGCCTTCCACAAAGCCTTTGGAGACCAGCTTCATAAGATTTGCGTAACCCTTGTTATTCTCAGCCAGAAGCACCAGATGGTAATATCGGTCGTCTCCGCCCCCGATCTCCCGGTCAAACCTGGATCCCGGCGCCACATACACCTCGCAGCCTAAAATGGGGTTGATCCCGGCAGCCTTGGCTTCCTTGTAAAAATCGATCACTCCGTACATCACCCCATGATCCGTGATGGCGGCGCTGTCCATCCCCAGCTCCTTGACCCTGGCTACGTATTCTTTTATTTTATTGGCTCCATCCAGGAGACTGTACTCCGTATGGACGTGTAAATGCGTAAAATGAACCATATTCTTCCTCGTCTCTTCTTGTCTATTTAATCCGGCACCTTTTGACCTCAACATCTACCTATCAGTATAGCACAGAGCCTTCTCTTTGTGAAAGGATAAAAAAAGAGATGACAGCTCTTTCTGTCATCCCTCAGCAAACTCTTTATGATGCTTACTCATTCATCATGTAGTTGATCAGACGGTCGATATCTTCTTTCTCATATGCGATAATCTCCAGCTCCGGGATCTCACCGTTTGAGAAAATGTTGGCCATAGATACGTACTGGCTCAGCTTGGACTTCAGATTCAGTCTGTCCCCCTCACCGGTTACCAGCTCTACTCTTCCCTTGCACTCGTCTACTACCTGAAAAAAGCGGTCGATATTTTTAATGTTCTGTACTTTCATACCCAGTATCCCCTTTCGGTCTTTCCAAAACTCATTTCTTGTTTACGCATACAATATAACCTGCACTTCTGCCAAAATCAAGTAAAATCAAGCAATTTTTGGAAATTCAGCACTATTTATCTTTTACAAAAACTCCTGGTTTTTATTTTGTGGCTATTGCCTCAATTTCCAGGAGAACATCCTTGGGAAGCCTTGCCACTTCCACACAGGAGCGAGCCGGATAAGGCTGCGGAAAATACTCTGCGTAGATTTCATTGATGGCGCCAAAGTCATCCATCTCTTTGATAAATACCGTGGTCTTAATCACCTGCGACATATCAGCGCCGGCTGCCTCCAGCAGATTTTTCAGGTTGGAAAAAGCCTGCACCGCCTGTTCCTTCACGCTCTGGGGGATCTCCCCGGTAGCCGGATTCACAGGAATCACGCCGGAAGTGTATACCATGTTATTTACCTCCACTGCCTGGGAGTAGGGCCCGATTGCGGCAGGAGCCTTGTCTGTACAGATAATGTTTTTCATATTTATTTTTGTCCTCCTTTTCTGCGGATTTTTCCGCCTGATATCTCTATTTCACCCTGCTTGAGCAGTCTTCCCACTGCCCGCTTGAAGGCGCTCTTGCTTAATCCGAACTCCCTTCGGATAATCTCCGGAGATACCCGGTCGTCGAAGGGAAGGATTCCCTCGTATTCGTCCAGCACATCCATCACATACTGGGCATCCTCCTTGATCTGAATATAAGCCTTGTCCCGGATACTCAGGTCCAGCTTCCCGTCCTCCTTCACCCCAGTGACTCTGGCACGGATGATATTGCCGGCCTGAAGTCCCTCCGGCACCTCGCGTTTGGGAATCATGCCTGAGTAGCAGTCGTCCACCGCAACGAAAACGCCGAAATTCCCTCCGGTCTCATAAACCCGTCCTTCCACCTCATCTCCCGCCTGGTACGGGGAATTTTTCAGAAGATACGGATATACCCGCATGGTGGCGCACAGACGGGAGCTTTTGTCAATGTACAGAGCCACAAGGCAGTCTTCCCCGGGATATATTTTCCCTGTCTGCTCCCGAAAAGGCAGCAGCAGATCCTTCTCAAGTCCCCAGTCCAGGAAGGCGCCGATTCTTCCCACTTCTTTTACCTTGAGCACCGCTGTTCTCCCAAGGGTCAGGACAGGTTCTCTCACCGTGGCGATGAGCCTGTCACTGGAATCCTTATACAGAAATACCAAGACCTGGCCTCCTATCTCCAAATCCCCTGGAACTTCTTTTTTGGGGAGCAGCACCCGCTCTTCCGGTCTCCCCTCTTCTGCCAGGTATACTCCGAAATCCACTTTTTTTACTGCCGTAAGGACTTGTTTTTCTCCTAAGCGAAGCATCCCTCTTCTCCCTTCTGAATAAACTCTACTACCGCATACGCCTGTCCCTCTCCATCTCCCAGTGAGACTGTGACCTTCTCCCCCTCCTGATATATCACAGGGAAAATCCTGTCATGAAGGCGGGCCTGCTTTCTGTACTCCACACGCAGCCTGGAGGTCCGAAACTGTTCCGGAAGATATTCCTGAGCCATGGCAATGTACTGGCCATTGTTCACGTGATGGTTTGAATCCAAATGATGCCGCACCACGAAAAAGGGGGCTGCCCCTTCCCCGTCCTTTCCTGTGCGGATCTTCCTGGAGCCATACTCCATATCCAGCTTCGGTTCCATCTCATATCCTGAAATATCTTCCGGAAGCACCTTGCAGGGCCGCCCGCTCTCCCGGTCCATAAACACCCACACACTGTTGGCCTTGGCAAGATAAGTGCCGTCCTCCCGGGCCAGGGCAAAATTTCTCATTCCATAGAAATCCTTAAAAGCGTAGGGCCAGGTCTGCACCCGGATCTTCTCTCCCAGCAGGGGCAGCCTGAGGATATCAATCTGCCAGGACAAAACCATCCACACTCTCTTCTGTTCTTCTAAATAGTCCAACCCCCGTCCGCACGCTTCCGACTGAAAGGTGGAGCAGTCCTGGAAATAATTTGCCAGGGAAACTATGGTCAGTTTTCTGTCCATATCTGTTTCACTGTAGCGAACTCTGCTTTCAAATTCGTATGCCATACTTTTCCTTCTTCCTTTTGAGTTTCCCCGTATCCCCACCTTCGGAGCTTTTGCCCTGCGGGAACGAAGTTTTCTACAGAGCAAAAGGCCGCTGCAAAGTCTCACCGGAAATCCTGATTTCACGACTTTGCAACGGCCAATCATTCACAGGGCTACAAGGATTCGAACCTTGAAATGACGGAGTCAGAGTCCGTTGCCTTACCGTTTGGCGATAGCCCTTCGTTCACATGCAAGAAGGATTATAGCGCAACTTGGGAAAGATTGCAAGTACTTTTTTTAAAAAATTTTTATATTCCCTTCCAACCACTGAAATTTGTGGTATACTTGATAACTAACAGAAACGATACACCTGCAAAGGAGAACTCCTATGAGTAAAATGAACCTGACCTTATTAACAGATCTGTACGAATTAACCATGATGCAGGGCTACTTCGAGAGCCAGTCTTCCGAAACGGTGATCTTCGACGTCTTCTACCGGAACAATCCCTGCGGCAACGGCTACGCCATCACAGCGGGGCTGGACCAGGTAATGGACTATATTAAAAATCTTCATTTTTCCGGTGAAGATATTGACTATTTGAGAAGCCTTGGCATTTTCCATGAGCCCTTTTTAGATTATTTAAAGGAATTCCGCTTTGAAGGGGATATTTACGCCATCCCTGAAGGCTCCGTAGTCTTCCCCCACGAACCCCTGATCAAGGTGATCGCGCCCATTATACAGGCACAGTTGGTGGAGACCGCCATCCTTACCATCGTCAATCATCAGAGCCTCATCGCCACGAAATCCGCCCGGGTCGTTCAGGCTGCCCGAGGGGACGGCATTATGGAATTCGGCCTGCGGCGTGCCCAGGGACCGGATGCAGGGATCTACGGGGCAAGGGCAGCCATGATCGCCGGCTGCATCGGCACCTCCAACGTCCTGGCCGGCCAGCTTTTCGACGTGCCGGTAAAGGGAACTCACGCCCATAGCTGGATCATGAGCTTCCCGGACGAGTATACGGCTTTTAAGAAGTATTCCCAGCTCTACCCGGATGCCTGCCTGCTCCTGGTGGACACCTACGATACCCTGCGCTCCGGTGTGCCCAATGCCATCCGTATTTTCCAGGAGATGCGTGACGCCGGCATGGAGCTCAAAAATTATGGAATCCGTCTGGACAGCGGCGACCTGGCCTACATGTCCAAAAAAGCCAGGAGGTTGCTGGACGAAGCCGGCTTCCCCGACGCAGTGATCTCCGCCTCCAGCGACCTGGACGAGTACCTGATCGACAGCCTGAAGACCCAGGGAGCCGCCATTACGTCCTGGGGCGTGGGCACCAACATGATTACCTCCAGGGACTGCCCCGCCTTCGGCGGCGTATATAAGCTTGCCGCCGTGCTGGACGAGAATACAGGAGAGTTTATCCCCAAGATCAAGCTGTCAGAAAACACGGAAAAAATCACCAATCCTGGAAATAAAAAGATTCTGCGGATCTATGACCGCCAGACCGGCAAGATCCGGGCGGACTTGATCTGCCTGTCGGATGAGATCTTTGACGAATCCCAGGACCTGATCATCTTTGATCCCCTGGAAACCTGGAAAAAGACGAAGATCAAGGCCAATACGTATTCCCTTCGCGAGATGCTGGTTCCCGTATTTTTAAAAGGAGAATGCGTCTATACTTCTCCCTCCGTCATGGAGATCCGGGATTACTGCACCCAGGAGAAAAACACTCTCTGGGACGAGACAAAACGTTTTGCCAATCCCCACAAGGTGTACGTGGATCTTTCCGACAAGCTCTATAAGATCAAAAGCGATCTTCTGGAGCAGATGGGCCGTCAGTCTCTGAGCCTTTAAATGCAATGAATAAATCTCCATTTCTTACAAATACTAGTCTCACAGACTTATGTTTGGGAAAACAGACCATACGACAGAAATCAGAAATGGAGGCAGAATTGACAAATGAAAGCTACAGGAATTGTGAGAAGAATCGACGATCTTGGCCGCGTCGTTATACCTAAAGAAATTCGCCGTACCCTCCGTATCCGGGAGGCAGATCCGCTGGAAATCTTCACTGACCGGGAAGGAGAAATCATATTAAAAAAATACTCCCCCATCGGGGAACTGGGAAATTTTGCAAAAGAGTATGCAGAGGCCCTGGCCTCCGCTTCCGGGCACAGCGTATGCATCACGGACCGGGATCAGGTCATAGCCGCTGCCGGAGGAATGAGGAAGGACACCATCGGCACGCCGGTAACCGGCCAGCTTGAAGAGGTGATGAACGACAGGGAGCACGTTCTTCTGGATCAGCAGCATACCCCTCCTGTGAAGATCATCAGCGAGGATCCCGATCCGGTGCTTCCCATGGTCATCAGTCCCATTCTCTGTGAGGGAGACGTCATAGGCTCCGTAATCCTGCGCAGCAAGGACGGCAGCCGGAAGATGGGTGAGACCGAGCAGGTTCTGGCCAAATGCGCCGCCGGATTTATGGGCCGGCAAATGGAACAATAAAAACTGCGATCCATGCGGAGCTTTTACTCTATAGGAACTAAGTTTCCTATAGAGTAAAAGGCAGGCACGCCGCTTTACATGCGGATGCCTGCCCTTTCTGTTTTCTATTCTATTTTTATTCAGGCTGCCCTTGGGTTCCAAAAACCCGCTTCCTATCAAGCCCGCTCCGGTTCGTCTTCCTCTTTCTCCTGAGGAAGCACCTCCACGGTAGTCTTTCCAATCACGTGACTCTCCACAGAGTGAACCTGGATCTTCAGGCCGTGGGACTCCACCTCAAAGTTCTCTCCATCCTTAGGCACCCTGCCGATCTCGCCGCAGATAAATCCGCTGTACGTATCGTACTCGTCCACCGGCAGTTCCACTCCGAGAGCATCCGCCACATCATCCAGCTCCGCAGAGCCGTAAATGCACCACTGGTTCTCCCCTGTCTGCTCTATCTCTTCCGGCATGGCCGGTTCCTCAATCTCATAAAGGTCTCCCACCAGGGTCTCCATCAGGTCATGCAGGGTAACGATTCCCGACAGTCCGCCATACTCATCAATCACCACCGCAAAATATGTCCGGTTCTGTTTCATGTTGCGGAACAGTACATTCGCCTTCATACTCTCAGGCACGAAATACGGCTGATCCACCGCATGTTCCAGAAGATATTCCTTAGACTGATCTGAAGAGCGGAAATAATCCTTGGTATCCAGAATACCGATCACATCGTCCACACTGCCGTCACAGACGGGATAAAGGGTATGTCTCTGCTCATAGATGATCTCTCTCCAGTCCTCAGCCGAGTCTGTCACATCCAGGGAGATCACGTCAATCCGGTGAGTACAGATCTGTCCCGCCGTGATATCGTCAAACTCAAAGACGTTCTGAATCATCTCATTTTCTTCCGCATCAATGGTGCCCTGCTCATTTCCCGCCGCCAGCATCATACGGATCTCTTCCTCAGAAACCTGCTCGTCTTCCTCTTCCGGGTCAATTCCCATCAGACGCAGAACCAGGTTGGTGGAAGCTGTCAGCAGAAATACAATGGGCCAGAAAATCTTAGAAATCCCGTAGAGCATTCCTGACATTCCCAGGGACAACGCCTCTGACTTCTTCATAGCTACCCGCTTTGGCACCAGCTCTCCAAAGACAAGGCTGAAATATGACAAAATTATAGTAATTAAAAATACCGAAACCGAATTCAGCACAGACCTGGGAGCCGGAATATTCAAGGCCACCAGAAGGTTCGCCAAATGGCCTGCAAAGTTATCCGCCGCATACGCACTGCCCAGGAATCCCGACAGCGTAATGGCAATCTGGATAGTGGACAAAAACCTAGCCGGCTGTTCCGTCAATGCTTTCAGCTTTCTGGCCCTCTTATCCCCGTCCTCCGCCATCTTTTTAAGCTTCGTCTCGTTCATGGACAGCACCGCAATCTCGGCGCTGGCAAAAGTGGCATTCAAAAAAATCAACAATATCTGCAGTAATATAGCTCCTATCATGTTGCTCCTCCATCTAACTTACATGCCTGCTGGCGCAGGCACCGCCATACATAAAAGCCGCAAAAAGGTACAGCCTGCCACGGAAGTGTCTCCCTGGCAGACCATACCTCTATCTATCCATAAAGCAACATGGCGCAGCTAATAAAATATTCATCTTCGTACAATCGCCTTGACAGCCATCGTCCATGTGTGAAATCACTTCCTTTCCGTGTTTCCTACTAAAATAGCATAGATTTTCGCATCTGTCAAATCTTTAAAGATCGATTGAAAAATGGAAAAGTTATATTTTTAATCAAATTCTAGAAAAGTTCACAAATGAGCGCCGTTTTTTGGCCGGACGAGTTTACTTTCCCTCACTCATGGGATATAATATAAGCAAAAATAAAGAAAACTTGAGTTCTAAAGAATAGAAAGGATGATTTATATGAATTTGGCGAAAATTTCTGCAAACGGTCAAATCACTGTGCCGGTGGAAATCAGGCGGCAGCTTGGCCTCAAATCCGGTGATAAAATCTTGTTCCTCCAAAAACAGAATGGGGAGATTGTTGTCAGCAATGCCTCCGCTGCGGCCATTCGAAAAGCACAGGCGGCCTTTGCCGGAGCAGCCGAAGCGATGGGGGTATCCAGCGAAGATGATATTCAGGCGCTTGTAGACGAAGCACGTTACGGAAAGGGACGGTAAAATGCGGATACTCGTTGATACAAACATTTTGTTTTCCGCATTGGTCTTTCCACGTTCCAAACCGGCGCAGGCCTTGCTCTACATTGCTGACAAGCACGAGATTGTCTTGTGTGACCGAAACATTATTGAACTGCGGGATATTCTCGGGCGAAAAGCACCGCAGTACCTCCCGGATGCGGAAGTGCTGTTGGCAGAAATGTCCTATGAATTAATTCCTGCGGTAGACCATGCGGAAAAGCTGATACGCGACGCAAAAGACCAGCCGATTTTAAATGCGGCTATCGTGTCGGATGTAGACATTATTCTTACCGGCGATAAAGATTTTCTCAGTTTGGATATGGAACATCCAAAGTGCATGACTGTAGCACAATTTCTTGAAATCGAAGGTGTAGAAGAATAATAATCTTTACGATGTTTCGGCCTTTCATTTCGTTTACGATTTTACTGATAGGCGTAAATATTTGTGCCTGTTTTTCGATTTCCATATTCCCATCGGCCTTCTTTCAAAGCCGCCGTTTCTTTGAATTTACACAAAATGTATAAAAGAAAAACCCCGACTTTCTTCAGAAAATCAGGGCTTCACATCATTTAAAAAGCTGTTGACGGGAATCGAACCCGTGACCTCCTCACTACCAATGAGGTGCGCTACCGACTGTGCCACAACAGCATAGCAATAATTCATCGCTACGGTTTTTAATTTTACCACACTATCAGAGGGTTGTCAAACAAAAAATGAAGGTTTTAATGATTTCTTGCAACAGTTCCGCCATCAGGTACGACACGGGATGATTTATGCTCGCATAAAAATCAGACCGTGTCATGCCTGATGAGCTGAGCGCCCGAAGATGAGCAAAACAGCGGCGGCAGCCGCAATTAGCACGAAGTGCGGTTTTGCGAATGGCGCGGGCGGAACTGATACAATTTCTGCCAAACAAAAAGAGGCGGGGCGCACAAAGAACCATCGGAGGATTATCTCCTCAGGGCTCTGTGCGTCCCTTCACATGAAAAAGAAAAGTTATAAATACAAGGGTGTTGTCCTTTGACACTTACTAAGATACCTTAGTTGTGTGAAGGTTGTATGGAAAAATTTTGAAGAAATTGTGAGGAAATGTAAATCTTTTCAGTCTCGCCCCTGCAGTATTCCGTTTTCTTTTTCATACTTGGCAATTTTCCCATTGAGCCGATCCAGGGTCACTTGGATCTGTCTCTGCTGAGCCAAAAGCTTCTCTCTTTGTTCCAGCAAAAGCTTCAGCCGGTCTGGAATGGTAGTATCTCCCTGCTGCACCAGCTTCACATACTCGCTCATAGCTTCCACCGGCAGGCCGGCGCTTCTCATGCACAGGGCAAGCTCCACCCAGCCCAGATCCTCTTCCTGATAATCCCGGATCCCGCCAGGAGTACGGTGAACACTTGGAATCATGCCGACCCGCTCATAATAGCGGAGAGTATTCTGAGAAATATTATATTTCTCGCTCACTTCCTTAATCGTCATCTTTTTTCATCCTTTCTATGTGCGCCTCTGCAATTCAACATACTGGCGCATAGCTTGGCAGCGAGTGTCAAGCTTGCGAGTGAACAGTAATGCATTGTCTGTTACAATAGGATTGTAAGCCCTGAAGCCAACTCCAAGTCAAGAGCTTTTTGCCATTGAAAAAAGAAAAAACCGCAGCAGAGATTGCTCTTCGCTGCGGTAAAAATTTATTTAGACTCTTTCCGCTCCTGTTCAGAATATCTGAATTCTCCAGCAGGTCTTCCAGCTCCCATGGCCCTCCAGTGAAATCAAATCCGACTGCTGTGAGAAATCTTCACAAATCCCCTTCCGGGAGGGAAGAGAGCTCCAGGGCTCAATGCACACATAGGGCGCCTGGCTCTGCGGTTTGTGCCAGAATCCGATGTAAGGAAAATCAGGATACGTTACAGTAATCCCTCTGCTGCCTTTTTCGGAGTACAGCGTCACCTCCCGGTCCGCATGCTTAAGCACTACCGCATCCTGGTCAAACAATCCGTGCTGCAGGGGAATCCTCTGCCCCTCCTGCAGGACATATTCCTGATCCTGCCCGTTCAGGAAACAGTCCGGTGTAAAGCCCACCCGCCAGGGACGGCAGGGTGCGGAGAATTTCAACTGATAATCCTCAAAGGCCAGTCCCTCTTCCAGGGGAACGTTAAATCCGGGGTGGCCTCCGATACCAAAATACATTCTCTCATCTCCCAGATTCTCCACCTGATTTTCCACCTCCAGCACTGCCCCCTGAAGCCGATATGTAATCCTGTAGATAAAATCCCAGGGATACTGTCTCCTGGTCTCCTCATCTGCTTTAAGCACAAAGGTCAGGACATCTTCGCTCTTCTTTTGGGCCTCCAGAACCGTGTATTTTACAAATCCATGGATTTTCATCTGGTATTCCCGGCCTTTCAGAGAATACTTTCCTTCTGTCAAACGTGCCACGTAAGGGAATATGTTGGGGGCCCGATCCTTCCAGAACGTTGGATCACCCTGCCAGAGGTATTCTGTCCCGTCCTTGCTGCGTATGGAGCGCAGCTCTGCCCCAAAATCGCTGACTGTAACTGAAAGCTCCTGATTCTGGATCGTATATTCCATCATCCTTCTCCCTTCTCAGTCTTTTGCAGGGGGATATTCATTGCACAGAAGCCGGTAAGGCGGCTCGTCCTCCTCCACAGCCGGGAAACGCCCCATCTCTTCGTAGAAACGGTTGTCTGTGTTGTCATCGTTGCACATGGATACTTCCCCGATCAGCACGTCTCCCGTGCCCTCTTTGACGTCAAAGTCATGATACTGGTGAGGCCAGATTGTGATGCTCTCACCGGGCTTTAACTCCACGCCTGTACCTGCCGGCACATAGTAAGACCGTCCGTCTGAATTTACCAGAACATCCGTATTATCCAGGCCGCCCTGTCCATCGTCATTGTAAACATGGATAACCAGAACGCCGCCGCCCCGGTTGATGATATCCTCACTCTTCATCCAATGAAAATGCATAGGGGAATGCTGGCCTTCCTTCAGCATCAGCAGCTTCTCCGCATACACTTTCTTATACTTGGGATTATGCTGGTTTCCATTGCGGATGGTCACCAGGGCGAAGCCCAGCTTCTCCCAGTCTCCCTTTCCATAGTCCGTGATATCCCAGCCCAGCATATTGTCACGGATCTCATCGTACTCATGCCCCTTGGTCTCCCACTCCTGGGGTGTCCAGCCGCAGAATGGCGGCAGTTCAAAACCATGTGATTTGATCAGATTTTCCATATACCTGATACAGGCATTGATCTCTGAACGCTTCATAATAAAACCCTCCGTTTTCCATGATGTCATATTTCCAATGCCTATTATATCTTATTCCTATCTTAAGGGCAACAACAAAAGGAGCCTGGCCTTCACAGGCTAAGCTCCCAGATATGCTTTCTTTACATTCTCATTATTCAGCAGTTCTTTTCCAGTTCCTGTCATACTGATTCTTCCGGTTTCCAGCACATAAGCCCTGTCTGCGATGGACAGAGCCATCTTTGCGTTCTGTTCCACCAGAAGTACTGTGATTCCCTGTTCATGCACCGACTTTATAATGCTGAAAATCTCCCGGATCAGCAGAGGTGAAAGTCCCATAGAAGGTTCATCCATCAGCAGTATGCTGGGGCTGCTCATAAGGGCTCTCCCAACTGCCAGCATCTGCTGCTCTCCCCCTGAAAGCGTTCCTGCAAGCTGTTTCTTTCTCTCTTTCAGTCTTGGAAATCTCTCAAAGACACTCTCCGCCGTTTTCTTGATTTTATCTTTATCGGCGGTTATATAGGCCCCCATTTCCAGATTTTCTTCCACAGTCATGGTAGGAAATACATGTCTTCCCTCCGGCACATGCGCCATTCCCAGGGTCACGATTTTACTTGGTTCCGTCTTAATCAAATCGTGACCATTGTATTCAATCGTCCCTGAGTCGGCTTTCTTCAGACCTGTAATGCTGTGAAGAATCGTGGTTTTTCCGGCCCCATTGGCGCCGATCAGAGAGACGATCTCCCCATCGCCCACTTCCATGCACACGTCATGAATGGCATGGATCGCGCCGTAGGACACATTTAGATTAGATATTTTCAGCATACGGCTTCCTCCTCGTCTTTTCCCAGATAAGCTTCGATCACACGGGGATTATCTGCAATTTCCTCCGGGGTACCGGAAGCAATCGTAACTCCGTAATCAATCACCTGAATTCTCTGGCATATTTTCATAACAAGGCTCATATCATGCTCGATCAGAAGAACCGATATCTTAAATTTATCCCGGATCAGATTGATAATTTCCAGAAGCTCCGCTGTCTCCGTGGGATTCATTCCCGCTGCCGGTTCATCTAAAAGAAGCAGCTTCATTCCTGTCGCCAAAGCTCTCGCAATCTCCAAACGCCGCTGCTGTCCATACGGCAGGTTCTGCGCAGCTGTGTCAGCCTTGTCCCTGAGGCGCACGACATCCAAAAGCTCCAAGGCCTTTTCGTGAACTTCTTTTTCCTGTTCCCAATACTGCTTTCCTCTGAACAGCGCTGAGGCAAGACTATAGCTCATGTGCATGTTCATGGCTGTTTTTACGTTTTCTTCTACCGTAAGCTTTTTAAACAAACGGATATTCTGAAAGGTTCTGGCGATTCCCGCCTGCGCCACCTGATGCGCTTTTTTCCCATTCATCTTTACCCCGTTTAAATAAAAGCTTCCCTCCGTAGGATGGTATACCCCTGTCAGCATATTAAATACGGTGGTTTTTCCGGCACCGTTTGGCCCAATAAGACCTACCAGCTCGCTCTGGCCGATTTCTATATTAAAATCCTGCACAGCCCGAAGGCCTCCAAACTGTATTCCCAAACTTTTAGCCTGGAGTACAGGAACCTCCTTCTTCTTTTCATTACTCATGGACCGCACCTCCTGACACCGCATTTTTCCTCTGCTTTTTTCCCGTCAGCCTGCCTAACAGCCTGGTTAAAGAAAATTCCCAGGTCCCAAAGATTCCGCCGGGTTTGAAAATCATTACAAGAACCAGCACTACAGAGTACATGAGCATCCGGTAGGTAGCAAACTGACGCATCACCTCCGGCAAAGCGGAAAGGAAAGCTGCCCCGATAATAGAACCTGTGAGAGATCCTGTTCCGCCTATGATAACTTCTGTGAGAAATTCAGCAGAATACATAAAGTCAAAATTCGTAGGAATCAAGGCTGTCATATAATGCGCATAAATGGCCCCTGCAATTCCTGCGAAAAAAGCCGAAACGGTAAACGTCAAAACCTTGTAAAAAGTTACATTGATCCCACTGGCGGAAGCAGCTATGTAGTCTTCCCGGATAGCCGTTACCACTCTGCCAAAGCGGGAACGGACAAACATATACATCAGACACACGCAGATGACCATGGCCCAGAATACCCAATAAAAATTAGACAGAGAGGTGATGCCGCTCAACGTTCGTCCTCCTCCTGTAATCTCAAAATTACAGAAAGCCACCCGGATAATCTCAGCAAAAGCCACCGTCACGATACAAAGATAATCTCCCCTGAGCCTGAGGGCCGGAATTCCTACGGCCACGCCGGCGGCTGCCGCCGCAAGTCCTCCTGCCGCCAGGGCCAACAAAAAGAGTACAAAAGCGGGAAGGCCGGTATTGTCAAGGAATCCTGTTACGATGGCGGAAGCATACGCTCCCACGGACATGAACCCTGCGTGCCCCAGGGAGAACTCCCCCATAAATCCCGTAAGAAGATTCAGAGACGCCACCATGATAATCGTGTAGCAGGCTGTAGTACAGATCCCCTTAATATAATTGGTTCTGCTTCCCAGCATATTAGACTCAAATAAAGCCATCAGCAGAAGAAATACAATCAGTACACCTATAAAATTTATTACATAAGACTTTTTTCTTTCTTTGGGCATCGATGTCCCTCCTTATACTTTCTCCCCGACATTTTTTCCCAGGATTCCCGCCGGCTTTACCAGCAGCACCACGATCAGGATCCCATAAGTAATGGCCTCATACCAGCCGGGAGCGATATATACCTTTACAAAAATTTCAATCAGTCCTACCAGAAGCCCTCCCAGCATCGCTCCCGGGATGATGCCGATTCCTCCAAGGACAGCGGCGATAAATGCTTTCAGCCCCATCATGGAGCCCATATCCATCGTACATCTGGGATATGTGGAGCAATACATCAGGGCCGCCACCGCCGCAAGTCCTGATCCGATGGCAAAAGTGATTGTGATAATCCGGTTTACATTAATGCCTACCAGCACAGAGGCTTCCTTGTCCTGGGGTACAGCTCTCATAGCCTTCCCCAGCCTGGTCTTTTTTACGAATATCTGAAGTCCTGCCATCATGGCCAGCCCGATCCCCAGAGTCAGCAGATACTTGATCTGGAGGGTCGCCCCCAAAAATTGAAACGTTGGCAGAGTAAAAATCGCAGATACGGACTTAGGACTTGCGCCAAAAAGCACCATCGCAAGATTTTCCAAAAACACACTCATTGCCAAAGCCGTAATCAGAGCAGACATACTTCCCGCCTGCCGCACCGGCTTATAAGCCACTGTCTCTACGATGACGCCCACTGCCACACAGACTGCGATTGCCGCAAACACGGCAAGCCAAGCCGGCATTCCCGCCGCTATCATCAGAGGAACCGTATAGAAGAGTGTATAACTGCCTACCATAATAAAATCACCGTGGGCAAAATTGATCATACGGATGATCCCGTAAACCATGGTATACCCCAGAGCAATCAAGGCATAAATAGCTCCCTGATTCAGTCCGTTTACCAGACTCTGTAAAAATAGTGATAATGCCACGCTCTCATCCTCCTATCATCGATGTCTTTTCATATCACCCCCGCTGAAGGGTAAGATTCTCTCCCCTCATAACAGAACTGCCCCGGCCCGTCCCTGCCGGGGCAGTGGATACTCCATTTCGCTATGCAGATTATTCTGCCGGCTCCAATGTTGTATACCAAGTGCATGCGCCGTCTACAAATGTATTTACCACTACTGGTTTGATTGGATCTCCCGTGTCGTTCAGGGTAAAGGTTCCTGTAACTCCGGAGAATTCCAGGTTCGTCATACCTGTCTTAATGGATTCCGTGTCTGTTCCGCCTCCTGCTTCCGCCGCAGCCGCTACCATATAGATAGAGTCATAATACAAAGCTGCACAGGCTGTAAGGGAGTCGCTTCCGTAGTTCTCCGTAAACTTTGTTACGTAATTCTGCACTGCATCCGAAGTGTCCTCGTAGGAGAAGTGGTTTGTATAAAACGTATTTTCAAAAGCGGTCTCAAGTCCCGCAGTCTCGCAGCCATCCCATGCGTCTCCTCCCACAATGGCTCCTGCAAAACCAGCGTCTCTTGCCTGCTGCACAAGAAGGGGTACCGTGTCCAGGAAACAGGGATAGAAAAGCATCTCAGCTCCTGAAGCCACCGCCTGGGAAACCTGTGCCGTAAAATCTGTATCCTTCGTAGTACATTCTCCCACGTAGAGGATCTCAATGCCGCAGTCCGCCGCAGCTTCCTCGAAAGCCTCATACAGGCCGTTGGAATAATCATCGTCGTTCGCATAAATTACGGCTGCGGAAGTATACCCTTCAGACTGGGCGAACTGTGCCGCCATCTCTCCCTGATATGGATCAATAAAACAGGTACGGAAGATGTAATCCCCCACTTCTGTCACTTCCACATTTGTGGATCCCGGAGAAAGCATTACCATACTGCCTTCCTGTGAAAGCTCCGCCATAGGAATGGAGCAGGAAGAATTGTACGTTCCCACAATCACATCCGGATCCTCCGCCAGAAGAGAATTGTAGGCGTTTATGGCCTGAGTGGGATCCGATGCGTCATCCGCAAGATTCCCGCTGTTGAGAATCTCAATCTGATACCCCCCTAGTTCGTTGATCTCTTCCGCCGCCATATCCACGGAATGCTGAGAACCTTCTCCCAGCACAGCCAGGCCTCCTGTCATGGGCGCCACTACGCCAATCTTAATAACTCCGTCATCCTCCTGGGCCATAACACCCTGGCTCACTGTCAAAGCTGCCAGCATGGCCGCCAACGCTGCATTCATCATTGTCTTTTTCATAATCATTCCTCCTCGTATTTGATTGATATTAAAAATGACCCTGTCTAAGCTGTCATGTTTCCTGGGGAATTTCCACTCCAAACCGTTCTGCAAGCTGAACCTCAATGAGCCGGGCGCATTGAACATAGGTAAGGCCTTCTGTGTTCAGGCACAAATCATAATTATACGGGTCCTCCCACTCCCTTCCCGTATGGTATTTATAGTAGGCCCGGCGATATTTGTCTGTCTTGCTTATGTATTTTTCTGCTTCTTTTTCTGTAATCCCCTGCCTGCGGGCCTCTTTTTTCACGCAGCATTCTTTAGGAGCGTAGATGAATACCTTCAGCACATTGGGAAAATCCTTCAGAATATAATCGCAGGCACGGCCAATGCAAATGTATGATTCCCGGTTTGCCAGCTCCTTCAATACCTTTGCCTGGTAATTAAACAGGTTCACGTCTGATGTGAAATTTCCGCTTTCCGGCGGAATCAGTTCTCCTGTGTATACCTTTTTGGAAACCCGGTACAAGAGGCTGTTTTTCACATGCTCATCTACGCTTGCGAAGAGAGCTTCACTGATGCCGCTTTCTTCCGAGGCCAGCGAAAGCAGCTTCCGATCATACATATCAATACCGTATTGATCCGCAAGAATCTCACTGATGGAAGTTGCTCCGCTTCCGCAGGTTCTGGTAATGGCTATGACAAATCTCTCCATTTGCTCTGTCCCTCCTCCCTCTCTTTCTTCTTTTTTCAGCAATCACAAAAATTCTTTATCGACGATCTCCAGAACCTCTTTTACTTTTGCCATTTCCTCCCGGATCTGCTCTTCCGTAATAATCAGGGGCGGGGCAATGATAATCATATTTTCGTGGGAATAGGTCATAAAGCCTCTGGCGGCCAGCATTCCAATGATCTTTCCCATCAGATTCTCCGGATCCTCTCCATAGGAAACCAGCGGCTCCCTTGTCTCCTGGTCTTTAACCAGTTCGATAGCGGAAAACAATCCTATGTACCGCACATCCCCCACGCACTTGTAGTCTTTTCTGCATTCTTCCAGTTCTTCTCCCAGAACCTTTCCAACCTGACATACATGATCCAGGATATGATGTTCTGTGTAGTAGCTGACACAGGCCACACCTGCCGCACAGGCTAAGGGATGGCCGCTGTAGGTAAGCCCGCACATCAGTTTATGTTTGTCAAAATATTCCGCAATCTTTTTACTGACTGCCACACCGCCTAACTGCACATATCCGCAGGTAACGCCTTTGGCAAAAGTGACAAGATCCGGCTTAATGCCGAAATTTTCAAAGGCAAACATTTTTCCGGTTCTGCCCCACCCTGCCATCACTTCATCACAGATCAGCAGGATACCAAACTCATCGCAGATCTTCCTGACTCCCGGAAGATATCCTTTAGGCGGGATGATCACGCCGTTGGAACCAGTAATTGTCTCCAGCACAATAGCCGCCACATTGTCTGCTCCCTCATAGAGAATCTGCTCTCTTAGTTTTGCCACATAAAATTCGGCTGCCTCTTCTTCACTGGCGAAACGGATTTTTTCCTGATATACGTAAGGATCAAAAAAATGAACAAATCCAGGGATCCCTGGTTCACTGGGAAACCGCCTTGGCTCTCCTGTCAGATTCGCCGCCCCGTAGCTGGAACCATGGTAACTTCTGTATCGGCTGAACACTTTCTGCCGTCCCGTATACATCCTGGCTATCTTTATAGCGTTTTCATTTGCATCCGCTCCGGCGTTGGTAAAAAAAACTTTCCCTATATTGTCCGGCATAAGGTTCACAATCATTTCCGCCAGGACGCCCCTGCTCTCTACCGCATAACTGGGCGCCATATAGCAAAATTTATCGGCCTGCTCTTTGATCGCCTCCACAATTTCTTTATTTCCATGTCCCAGATTCATATTTACCAACTGAGCCGACATATCGCTGTATCTTGTTCCGTCATAATCATAGAGATAAATACCCTCTGCCGCTTTTATAGCTTTGGGATTCAGTCCCCCCTGAACGGACCAAGACTGGAGATTGTATGTTTTATGTTTTCTTACTACCTCTTCTCTCGTCATAATATTCACTCCTCTTGATATAATCATAAAAAGAGCAAAAGCGCCTGTCCCTTGGCGCCTTTGCTCTCTTTAACATGGCAACATTATACCATCTGATTTTTCCCCCGGCCATGACCTTCCCGCACAAAAAATTTTCCTTCTTTTTGTGCCCCAGCACATGAGATCCTTTAATGAACCTGATTATTTTTTCTACAAACAGTCCAGAATCTGAAATGCCAGAAGGATTTCCATTCTTTTGGTCATATCATCTAAATCTACATTTAGAAGGGCTTTTATCCTCTGTATTTTATAGGTAATAGTATTCCTGTGGCAGAAATGCCGCTCCGCCATCTCCTGGACGCTTCCTCCCGTCTCTATATATTCCCTGAGAACCTCCATATAATCGGTCTGCTTTTTGGAGTCCTGCTCCATAACAGCCCCCAGCAGATCGTTGCAGAAGCGGCCAAGCATTTTCCTGTCCTGAACATCCATGATAATCTTATAAGCTCCCATTTCTTCATAGTCAAGAAGCTTCTCCTGCTTTCTCCGGGCAAGCTCCAGGGTGCCCATGGCATGTTCATACGTCCTTGGCAGACATCCTAAAGTAGTTACAACCGGCCCTATGCCTGCCCGCAGCCCATAGTTCCTCTGTTCACCCAGAGCTACCGCTTTTTGGGCAATCTCTCTGCAGTAAGGGACACTGTCCCCTGCCAGCAGCAGCACCAGCCGCTCTTCCTGCCAAAACAAAACCGGCCTCACAGGCATATCCTGGCACAGCCCTCTCACGGCTCTTAAAATCCTGCCTCTCTCGCTGTAGTCTTGGCTTGCCCGCTTTATGTCCATGACAGCAATCTGGTAATTATAATCAGCAGAATAACCGAACCTTTTCATATATGGCAGATACATCTCGGGAACCTGACTGTGATACAGGGCATTCTCTACCGCTTCTATGAGCTTTCTCTCTGTTATGTCGTATTCGTTCAGCATAACACAGATGGTTCTGGTTACGTCTACCAGATGCACCTCCCAGGGCATGGAAAAAACAGGAAAATTTTTTTCCTCCGCAAAGTCAAGAAGCGGTTGTGGAATTTCCTTTATATAGGGACCAAGATTTACGACTAATCCGCAGGCTTCCTTCTGCCACAGCTTTTTCCCAAGCTTCAGAAGCTGCTCTTCCTTTCCCTGCATCCCAGTCGTCAGCACCAGTTCCCCGCCTCTTAAAAACTCCGCCACCTGCAGGGATTCAATAATATGTACCCAGTCAATTTCTCCTGACAGTCCTCTCTCCCCCGCTGCCAGATGCATCTGATACCTCTTCTCCACTTCTTTCCAAAGCTTACGGAGTTCCATGTGATCCCTCCTTCTTTTTTAATGTTGAGGTCAAAAGGCCTTTCGCCCACCTATGAGCAAGCTCATGTGGGCTTAGGCCTTTTGACCCTGGCATCATATTATATCACGTTCTTTTTTTTACTGTAAAGGAAGGTCCCGGATCGTTTATACCTGATTTTTTTCTTTTTCGCAAATGTTTTTCACAATATTTTTCGGTCTATTTTATGATTTACACTAATTTTTACGGAAAACAAAAGGATTGTTGACATTTTTTTCTTTGATGTATAGAATTAAGAAAACAGACGGCAAGGGAGTCGCAGCAGATTCCCCTGCCGTTTTTTTATATGCTCAAGGGAGGATGATAATCTTGAAAACACTTGGATATTACAACGGAAAGTATGGAGAACTGTCAGAAATGTCCGTTCCTATGAATGACCGTGTCTGCTGGTTTGGGGATGGCGTTTATGATGCAGGCCCCGCAAGAAACTATAAAATTTTTGCCCTGGAGGAACACATTGACCGCTTTTTCAACAGCGCACGGCTGCTGAACATCCAAATCCCTATGAGCAAAAAAGAACTGCGGGCTCTTCTTTACGATCTTGTCTTAAAAATGGATACCGGAAATCTTTTTGTTTATTATCAGGTCACCAGAGGAACCGGCATCCGAAATCACGACTTTACAAACGGACCAGGAAATCTGTGGGTCATGCTGAAGCCGGCAGAAATTGCGGACGGCCGCGCCCCGATCAAGCTGATAACCACAGAGGATACCCGCTTTTTCCACTGCAATATCAAAACGCTGAACTTAATCCCATCCGTCATGGCTGCTCAGAAGGCCAAGGAAGCAGGATGTCAAGAGGCGGTATTCTACCGTCCGGGAGGGCGTGTCACAGAATGCGCCCACAGTAATGTACATATTTTATTAGACGGCACACTGTATACAGCTCCCACCGACAACCTTATCCTTCCCGGCATTGCCAGGGCGCATCTGATTCAAAAATGCAAAGTCCTTGGAATCCCCGTAAAGGAGACTCCTTATACATTGAAAGAGCTTTTTGAAGCGGATGAAATCATTGTGACAAGCTCCAGCAATCTCTGTCTGCGGGCCTGCGAGTTAGACGGAAAGCCGGTAGGAGGCAAATCCCCCTTGCTTATGGAAAAAATACGGTCCTCTCTTCTGAACGAGTTCTACGAAGAGACTGGAAGGCAGGTGTCATAGTATGACGGAGCCGAAACTATATCCTTTGGGGGATCAGGCCCTGACCGTGCAGTTCGGAGACAAAATAGATCCGGCTATCAACCAACGGGTGCGGATTATGGCAGAAACACTTACACGCCGGAAAATCCCCGGTGTTCTGGAATTGGTTCCGGCTTTTTGCTCTCTCACTGTTTACTATGATCCCTTGACTATAAAGTACGGCGATCTTGTGATGGAACTGCGCCGTCTGGCCTCTCTGGCCGGGCCGGCGGAGAAAAAAAACGGGCGCCTGCTGAAAATCCCCTGCTGCTACGGCGCGCGCTTTGGACCTGATCTAAGGGACATGGAAAAACACACAGGGTTAGGCCGGGATGAAATCATTGCCATTCACAGCTCCGCTTATTATAAAGTGTACATGCTGGGCTTTCTCCCGGGATTTGTATATCTTGGAGGCCTTGACCAAAGACTTCACATTCCCCGCCTCTCTGTTCCCAGAGTGAAAATTCCAAAAGGTGCTGTGGGGATCGGAGGCAGCCAGACTGGCGTTTATCCACTGGATTCTCCCGGAGGCTGGAGGCTGATAGGCGGTACGCCTGTGGACTTTTACGATCCAAACCGAGCGGAGCCTGTCCTTTGCCGGGCCGGGGATTACATCCGCTTTGTCCCTGTAAGTATTTTGGACTACTACGATATCCGTCAGATGATGCTCCGTGGAACATACAAAATAGAAGTCATCGAAAGGTGGAATGCGTCATGTGCATAAAAGTTCTGATCCCAGGAGCCTTTACCACCGTCCAGGATCTGGGGCGAATGGGGTACCAGCAGTCCGGTATTCCCTGCGGCGGCGTTATGGATCGGGAGGCATATACAGCAGCCAACGCTCTGGCTGGCAACACGGCTGGGGAAGCTGTCTTAGAACATACACTATTTGGCGGCAGCTATCTTTTTGAATCGGACGAAACGGCTGTTCTTACCGGAGCTGATATGAAGCCCTCCTTAAACGGACGTCCAGTACCTATGTACCACCCTTTTTCCGTAAAAGCAGGGGAGATTCTCTCTTTGGGTACGGCAGTAAACGGCTGCCGTACGTATCTCTCCCTGGCTGGAGGCATTGATGTGCCTCTTGTCCTCGGAAGCCGTTCTACCAGCATAAAGTGCTGTCTGGGCGGATTTCAGGGACGGGCTCTAAGAGCAGGCGACCAAATCCCTGTAGGCCGTTCTGATGTGCCAGCCAGCGAACTTCTAAGCCGCAGCGCAGCCTGTCCGGTTTACAAAAACCATGTGACAGTCCGTGTAATCGGCGGGCCTCAGGAGGATTTTTTTACAGACAAAGGACTTGAAACCTTTTATTCATCCTCATACACCATTACTCCCGAGAGTGACCGGATGGGCTATCGATTGGAAGGAGCGAAAATTGAAAGTATTGGAGGAACAGATATTATTTCTGACGCTATTGTATTCGGCTCCATACAGATTCCTCCTTCCGGCAAACCCATCATTCTTCTGGCAGACCGCCAGACCACAGGAGGATATGCGAAAATCGCAGCGGTTTTTTCTCTGGATCTTCCTCCCCTGGTGCAATGCCGCTGCGGTGATACCGTGAGGTTTTCCCGTATTTCCGTAGAGCAGGCCCAGGAATTGTTAAATAAGAAAGGAGACTCTTATGGATCTATCCTCTATGAACCCTAAAGACGTCAGGCTTATGATCCGAAACGGTGAACTTACCGGACCTACGGCCGGCATGTGCCCTGGATATGCCCAGGGAAATCTTGTGGTTCTCCCTAAAGAACTGGCCTATGATTTTCTTTTGTTTACCCAGAGAAATCCCAAATCCTGTCCCCTTCTGGAAGTCAGCGACACAGGAAGCCGGTGTTTTTTTGAATCTGCCCCTGGTTCTGATATCGCTAGGGACATTCCTTTATACCGTGTCTACCAAGATGGGATTCTCATAGGAGAATATCCAGAAGCCGTGAATTTTTGGCGGGAAGACTTTGTAAGCTTTCTCATCGGTTGCAGCTTTTCTTTTGAGGCAGATCTTCTGGATGCGGGAATTCCGGTCCGACACATTCAAGAAGATAAAAACGTGCCCATGTACCGGACAAATATCCCCTGTACTCCAGCCGGTGTTTTTCACGGAAATATGGTAGTGAGCATGCGCCCCCTGCCTCACAGGCTGGTTCCAAAGGCTGTACAGATCACTGGCGAAATGCCGAAGGTCCATGGGGCGCCGATCCACATAGGTGATCCTTCCGCAATCGGAATACGGGATATTGCCCAGCCAGATTTTGGCGAGGCCGTAACCATTTACCCGGGGGAAGTGCCTGTTTTCTGGCCCTGCGGCGTCACTCCTCAGAACGTCCTGATGGATTCAAAGCCATCCTTCGCCATCACCCACGCTCCGGGACATATGTTTATTACTGATATTAAAAATATAAACCTTAAATATTAAGATGCCAGGGTCAAAAGGCCTAAGCCCACATGAGCGTGCTCATAGGTGGGCGAAAGACCTTGGGACCCGCCCCAATATGAGCATAAAAGTGGGATGTATATCCCACGATATGCGAATATTGGACAGGATTGTGGGAGTGCGCAGCACGGAACAATCCGTAGGCATCATGGTTGAGGTCTTTTGACCCCAACATCATATTAAACGAAAGGAGCCTCTCTATGTATACAGTAGATCTGAACTGTGATTTGGGCGAAAGCTTTGGGAATTATGTCTGCGGCAGGGATGAGCAGATTCTTCCTCTGATCACTTCCGCCAACGTGGCCTGCGGCTTTCATGCTTCCGACCCTTTGACTATGGAAAAAACCGTCGAAGCCGCAAAGAACAGCCAGGTAAGCGTAGGAGCGCATCCAGGCTTCCCGGATCTCGTGGGCTTCGGCAGACGAAATATGAGTATTCCTGCCCCCGAAATCACTGCGCTGGTAGAATATCAGATCGGCGCTCTGACTGCCTTCTGCCATGCCAAAAATATCCCCCTGCAGCATGTAAAGCCTCATGGCGCTCTCTACAACATGGCAGTCAAAGATTTTCTTGTGGCGGATGCCATCTGCCGGGGAATCGCCGCTGTGGACAGTAATCTGATCCTCCTGGCGCCGGCACAAAGCGAACTGATCCGTGCCGCCTCCCAAAACGGTCTGAAAGCTGCCAGGGAAGTCTTTGCGGACCGGGCGTATGAAGAGGACGGCTCTTTAGTTCCAAGAAGCCATCCTAATTCCATGATCACAGACGAAGAAGAAGCTGTCCGCCGGGTCATTCAGATGGTGGAAAAGGGCACAGTCAAAGCCGTTACTGGAAAGGAGATCTCCGTGAAAGCGGACTCCGTCTGCGTCCACGGCGACAGTCCCTCCGCTTTATCTCTGGTTCGCCGGATCCGCCGCACATTTAAGGAAAGAGGCATCCAAGCCGCCCCGCTGCAAGAATTCTGGCGGCATTCTTAAAAAATTACCCATGTAGGGAGGAAGTTGCGATGAAGGAGAAACCATCCAGCCCAAACCAGGCTTCTATTGAGGATATTATTCTGCGTTACTCAGGAAGAGGCATGACGCTTCTCAGAGAATATCTGGAAAAGGACTTCTGCAAAAAGACAGCCAGCAGAATCCTTTCTTTGAGCAGGGGCACAGTTCTTTTAACCACAGGATTCTATGTAAACGGCCATGCGGAGACAGACGGACCGCCCGGAGCCTTTATTCTTGCCCACGTCCTTGGGAAACTAGGCTTTTCCCCTGTGATTATAACTGACAGCTATTGCCGCAATCTCTTTGAATCAGAAAAGATTCCTGTGGAGTACGTGTCTATGGATTCTGATTCCAAAATATATCAGGATCTTTTGGAACGCTATCAGCCCGTCTGCCTGATCTCAGTGGAGCGCTGCGGTAAAACTGCCGACCAGGATTACCTTAATATGGGCGGAAACAGCATTGCCAATAAAACTGCCCCCATTGATATCATGTTTGAATTGGCCTCTTCCAAAAAGATTCTCACTGTAGGAATCGGCGATGGCGGAAATGAAATCGGCATGGGCAATCTGAAAGAGGTCATTGCCCGGAAGCTGCGGTTTACACCCTGTACGGTTCAGGTAGACGAACTAATCATTGCTACCACTTCTAACTGGGGAGCCTATGGGCTGGCTGCCTGGATGGAAAAACTGGAGGGAGTAAAGCTCCTGCCAGGTTTATCTACGCTGGAGTCCTATCTGAAAAAAATTGTGCAGAAGGGCTGTGTGGACGGAATCCTACAAAAACCCCAGATCAGTGTGGATGGATTCTCCTTTCAAATTGAACAGGAAATTCTTGAGGATTTAACAAAAATAGCTGAAAAAGGTCTGCGTTCCACACGCACTCCTATTTCAGCCTGAAAGAAGGGAAATTTTATGGATGCTTTAGATTACAAAATTTTAGCTGCCTTAAAGAAAAACGCCCGCATAAAGGCCTCAGACCTTGCCAGAGAAATTCATCTCTCAGTGTCTGCTGTAATTGACCGAATCCATAAACTGGAAACCTCTGGAGTCATCTGCTCTTACACGGCAATTACCGATGACATACAACTGGGGAATGACCTGACTGCTCTCATGGAAATCAGCCTGGAACATCCACGATATTCTGACAGTTTTGTACATTACATTCAAAAGCA
>DVGR01000275.1 GCA_018712605.1 Candidatus Choladousia intestinigallinarum | reverse complement strand
CACCACCCGAATCCCGGAAAGGCTGTCCTCGATCTGAGTATTGATGTCTGCGATCCTGGCCCGGTTTTCCTTGAAAGCAGTTTTCATCTTTCTGTTAAAAACAACTGCATAGATGATCAAAAAGGGCACAAAAAGAAAGGCAGCCAAAGCCAGTCTTACATTTACCAGCATGAGGATGATAAAAGCTCCCAGGAATTTGATAATAGAGATCACCAGATCCTCCGGTCCATGGTGAAGAAGCTCACTGATGTCAAAAAGATCTGATGTGATCCTGGACAGCAGATGTCCTACTTTCTGATTATCATAAAAAGCAAAGGACAGTTTCTGATAGTGTCCGAAGATCTCATTGCGCATATCCCGTTCAATCCTGGCCCCCATAATGTGTCCGTAGTAAGCAATATAAAAATTGCAAAACGCCTCTATCAGCACCAGCAGGATCATAAAAATCCCCAGTTTTACGATCATCCCGGTAGCTATTTCTACAGGCAGATTTACAATATTGCTGGTAATATACCGGACAATAAGAGGGATCACCAGAGTAATAGCGGCCCCAAGTATGGCGAAAAACATATCCGAAAAGAACAGCCCCTTATAAGGCTTGTAATATCCTGCAAGATTCTTTAGTGTTTTCAGCATTTTTCTTCTCCTCTGTAAAAAGTTTGCATCTGGACACTTTAAATGTCTTACACCAGTATACTCACAGAAATTCCTCTTATCAATGGATATTTTTAGTTTTATACAGGAAAACTGTCCCGCAGGCACAGGAATCCGAAGCCCGTCTCTGGATTTGGATAAATTCCGCCTGAAAGCCGCCTTGCCCCTCTTCTCAAATAAGCTTTAATCTTTTCTCCATACAAATAGGGGTCCTGCCCTCTGACAATTCCCCACTCCATGAGCAGGGCCGCTGCCCCTGTGACAAAAGGCGCCGCAAAGGAAGTCCCTGTCCTGGTCCCGTATCCCCCTCCCGGCACAGTAGTGAGGATATCCACCCCGGGAGCCGCCAGATCCGGCTTGATCTCTCTGGTCACTCTGGTATATCCCCGTCCTGAAAACTCCGCATAGGACAGCAGCCGGGAATTGTAGGCTCCCACTGAAATAATCTTTCTTGCAGTAGATGGTATGGTAAGGGTAGTATCCGGTGTGGGAAAAGGAAATTTCGTGTCCTCGTTCAGAACACCGCCCCCCGGCAGCCACAGGTCAAAATTTCCTTCTACAATTTTCCGGGGAATCAGAAGAATCCTCCAGGTTCCGCTGTCTACATACTGCCCCCTGGGGATCCACTCTATATAAATTTCCTGAGAAATGCTGTATGGGCTGGGTTCTCCATAGTAGATCAGAATTTCTGTGTTTCCCACCAAAAATCTCTGAGGCCCCAGCACTTCCTGAAAAGGTCCCACCCTGCTTCCGTCCGGATGGATCAGGGTAATTTCCGCCTGATCTATATACTGTTTCCACAGCTGGACATTTACCCCAGTCTCGTATTCTCCGATATTCAGCTGTACGGAAGTTTCCCGTCCGGGCTCCAGAATTCCTGATGTATGAAGGGCTTCTCCGCCTTCATTCCCCGTTCCCACGCAGATCACATTTCTTCCCGTATCCGAAACGCTGTCCAGATACGCTTCTATGAGAGACTCCCCGCTGTGAGATCCGTAATTATTGCCGAAGCTCAGGTTCAACGCAAGAGGCATTTTCAATTCCAGGGCCTGGCGGATCAGATAATCGACGCCCTGGATCAGCTCTGTAGTCCTGGGAAAACCACCTTTTCTGGGGATTCCCAGCTTAACAGCCATCAGTGTGCTTTCAGAGGCCACTCCCCGGTTGACGCCGCCGGAAGCTCTCCCATTTCCGCCTGCAATTCCCATAACTCCCGTTCCGTGTCCGCTTATATCACGGCTCGGCAGATTTTCCCTCTGCGCCGGGTTTCCCTCTTCTAAAAGGATCCTGTCAAGATCCTCTTTAGTAAATTCCGTTCCGATCTGATATCCGGCAGGCGGATTTCCCGGCAGACTCTGATCCCAGAACCGGAGAATCCTGGTGCTGCCATCCGGATTCCGGAAATCCGGATGTGTATAATCAATCCCTGAATCCACACACGCTACCAGCACACCTTTTCCTGTAAGAGAAAATCCCAGAGGGGAAAACTCGCTTTGCACCGCATTCATACAGGAAGCGCCCCTTCCCTGGCTGACTGCAAAGAAAAGGCTTTTTGGTTTTTCCACATATTCAATTTCTTCCAGGTCTGACAGCATATCAATCCGGCTCTCCGGTACAGTAAGTATGGCAAATCCATTTAAAAGCTCCACGACCCCCACATTCTCCCCCAGAACTTTTCTCAGATCTCCGGAGTGCTTTACAAGTATCTCCCAGGTATTGTCTTCTTCATCATACCCCACATTCAGCTGCAAAGATTTGTTTCTTTCCTCAGGAGTCGCGTCCAGAGCCAGATTCAAAAGATTATCTACTTTCTGATCCTGCATAAGATATTCCCAAGTTCTTCTTTCTCTCGATATATGACTGGATATGCTCAAAAATGAATTTCATCAAATTAGATTCGCCGCTTCCTGTCATATATGCTCCATAGCATAGAAACCCATCATCAGATAAAGTCTGGTATTATAATCATCCAGATTCAGATTTGTCAGCCTGATAATATGGTTCAGACGGTAGGGAAGGGTACTTCTGTGGATTTTCAGGATCTGGGCGGTCAGAGTACTGTTCCGCTCGGATTCCAGATATACCTTCAGGGTCTCCAAAAGCCTGGCGTTATTTTTCTTATCATAATTCTTCAGGATCTCCAGCTCCGGAGGCATCACCGCCTTTTTGTTCAGTCCCCCGATCCCTTCCGACAGCCAGTATTCCAGAGCATAGGTTTTAAATTCACTGTACCAGATGGTAGAAGCTTTTTGCTCACTGTACTGCAGAGTTACCGCCGCCTGTTTCATATAGAC
>DVGR01000274.1 GCA_018712605.1 Candidatus Choladousia intestinigallinarum | reverse complement strand
TTCACTTTTCCCATAGACATTCCGTCAAAGGCCTGACGCAGACGCGCCTCTGAATAGTAGAGGCCGTCATACCACAAATAGTAGCTTTCCATGGCCACAACTTTCGGTTTCTGCCTTGTAAAGGCCTCTTTTAAAAGATAATAGGAAGTAGCCGCCGTCTGCTCCGGGCTGCCCATGACGTAGGAAGTGATTCCGTATTGCCCCCACAGTTCTCCAGGCTGCACTCCATAGTACAAGTGACTGCTCCCCAGGAAAAGGACATCCAGGGAATTTTCTTCAATCTCATAGAAGGAGTGAACCATATCTGTCTCCGCAGCAGTCTTTCTGCGGAGAATCTCCGCCGCCCTTCCAAAAAGGATCAGGCCGAGAACCAGAAAAAGCACCGCAGCAGCAATCCAGCGAACTGATTTCTTCATACGCCGCCTCCTCTCATCCTTCCTGCTGCGCTGTCATTTCCGTATAATCTCTCAGATAAAGGGCGTAATCCTCATCCCAGGACTCATAGCCTTCCTGCCCCTTATGGCTCTCCAGCCCAAACTCCTGTACCAGATACTTACCGATGGTTTTTGTACTCTTTTCTGCGCCATATACATTTAAATGTCCAAAATCAAATAGATCTACAGACAAATCAATGCCTGCCTCTTCCATTTTCTGAAGAAACAAAAAAGGAATATCATGAGCCTTTGCGTACTCTTCCGCTGCCAGCATAGTGCGCTGCTTCCTCATATAACCTTCTTCGCCTTCGTCAATTCCAAAGGGTGTACAAAACATCACAAGCTGAATGCCCTCTGCTTCACATAATTCTCTTATTTTTTCCAGGTATACATACCCGCTTTCCGGAATCTCTCCTGCCTCCTGGGGAAGCCCAGGGTCTTCCAAAGGATAGACTCCCGCATTCATAATTGATCCTTTCAGATACGGCTTGTTATGGAAATCAAAATTCTCCAATTCCTGCCACCTTTGATGGTACGTGGTAAAAGGAAGATAATAATTAAATTTCTCCTTCCAGGACAGATCTCCCAGCAGGTCGTTTACCATTTCAATTTTCACTTTCCCAAAACGCATAGGATCCATGGCCTGGCGAAGCCGCTGCTCCGTAACATATACCTCATCATACCACAGATAATAGGCTTCAAACAAAACTACCTGTGGCTTTTGGTACTGCAAAGCCTCCTTCAGCAGATAGTAAGAAAGAGATGCTGTCTGCTGAGGACTCCCCATAACACAGGAAGTGATTCCATATTCGTTCCAGAGCACATTCGGCTGAAGGCCGTAGTAGGAGTGGCTGCTTCCCAGGCAGATTACATCCAGCGTATCCTCTTCCACATCGTAAAAGGTGTGTATCATGTCAGAGGAATTGGAAGTTTTGGCCCGGAAGATCTCAGAGATCCTTAAAAAAAGGATACAAAAGAGAACCAGAAAAGCCACAACCGCAACAATTCCGCCAATTCTTTTTTTCATCCTGTTCCTCCTTTAGAACTGTGCGTAAATAAACTGGCTGGCATCGTATCCAGGACCGTATACGCCAAAAATCAAGATTCCAAAAATGGCCGCAAAATAAATCAGCCAGCGCAGCCATATTCCCTGCTTCGTGATCCACTCTGTAAGGCAGATCTTTTTATACTGACAGATCTCCGCCAGCAGCAGCACCCCAAGAGCCACAACCAGAAGGTTTCTGGACTGAGCCGTAAGCCCCATGGCTTCCAAGTTATTTCCCCAGGTGAACCAGTAGGTATCCGTGTTCAGCCCGGCAATGCGGAACAGAATCTTCAGGGACGGGATAAAGGGATTTCTGAAAAAGATCCAGCTTACATCAATGAGGGCAAAAGTAAACAGTCCTCTCAGCAGCTTGTGGCTGAAAGCATCCTCATTTACCCTGAAGACCTTCACCAGCCATTTTTTCACAGGGCGCATCCATTCGCCGATCACCTGATAAATGCCGTTCAGGAACCCCCATACGACAAAGTGACCGCTGGCTCCGTGCCACAGACCGCTGACCAGAAAAACGATTATAATATTAATATGTTTGCGAAGTTTCCCTTTCCGGTTTCCTCCCAGAGGGATATACAGGTAATCCCTGAACCAGGAGGAAAGGGAGATATGCCATCTTCTCCAAAATTCCGCCACAGACTGCGAGAAATACGGAACATTGAAGTTCTCCATCAGCCTGAATCCCATCACCTGGGCCGCTCCCCTTGCAAGATTGGAATAGCTGGCAAAATCGCAGTAAATCTGAAAAGCGTATAAAAGGGATGCCATCAAAAGCTGAAAGCCTGTCCTCTGCGCATAAGTGTCAAATACATTATTCACGGCCATCGCCAGATTTTCTGTAAGCACCAGCTTCTGGAAGTAGCCGTACAGCATCAAGAGAAGTCCTCCCCTTACCTGTTCAAACCGGAAGGGATGCTTCTCATCCATCTGCGGCAGCAGGCTTTTTGCCCTGCCGATGGGGCCGGACACAATCTGCGGGAAGAATGAAACGAAAAGCGCATATTTAAAAAAGTTCTTCTCTGGCTTTATATCGTTTCTGTACACATCCATGGTATAACCCAGAGACTGGAAGGTATAGAAGGAAATTCCAACAGGAAGCACCAGATCCAGCACCGGCTGCTCCATAGTAATATTTGCAAATCCCAATACCCGCACAAGAGTGCTGGCCGCAAAATTAAAGTATTTAAAGAAAAACAGAATTCCCAGATTGATCAAAAAAGTCAAGGCCAGGACTATTTTTTTCCTGACATTCTTCTTTTTCTCATCCGTCATGCCTTCTGCAGCTCCCAGCAGCAGTCCGCATCCGTAGGTTACTGCTGTGGATGTGAGCAGCAACAGCGCATACGTGGGATTCCAGCACATATAAAAGAAGTAGCTGCACGCCAGCAGAAACAGATACCTGACCTTATGCGGGATTACGTAGTAAGCCAGGCATACGATTGGAAAAAAAATCATAAACTCCAGCGAATTAAATAACATCTGCAGTATCCTCCATTAAAATTTAAGTCCGTTGAAAATAGAGAAGTCCGTCCGATCCAGTGAAAATCCTGGAAAACCCCAGCCGCTCCGCCAGTTTTATAGAAGAAACATTATCTGGATGAATCCGGCACCAAAGCTCTTCTGTCTCCAGACGCTTTCTCGCATACCGGATAACCGCCTGGCACATTTCTGTGCCATATCCATGATGCTGTTCTCTCTCGTCCAGCATGTAGCCAAGCTCCAGGGCAAAATTGCCGTCCTCCAGACGAAAGGGCGTAATTCCGCACCTTCCAATCACCCTGCCCCGGCATAGAACCGTCCAAAGGCCAAAGCCATACAGGCGGTAAGCTGTCTTTATATAAGCGTTCAGCTTCTGCCTCTCTTCCTCAGGCTCTCCGGGTTTTTCTTCCAGCCCATACCTCATCCCCGTCTGAAGGCTGATCCTGTACAGAGAAGAGAAATCCTCCATCCTGGTTTCCCGCAAAACCAGCCGTCTGGTTCTCGCCACCTCCACAGGCCTCCCCTGGGAACGCAGCAGGTACTCTTCCAGGAAATCAGCGTCAATGCCATCAAAGCTTTGGAGTACATAGGAAGCTCCGGGAAAATAATCATCCGTTGAATGGCAGAAACCAATTACGGCAAAGCCTTCCTCAGAAGCTTCTCTTAAAAGCTTAGGAGAGTCTGTGATAAAAAGAAGGTAATTTCGCAGGTTTTCCCTGTTAATTTTTCTTTCGCCTCTGCGGCAGTTTCTTACGTCTCTCTCCCACTGTTCCAGACTTCCGCAGAAAATCCCCTCCCGCTTCAGTCTGGCGTGAAGGCTGCGGATTTCTTTCTCCCCCTGCCTGTCCAGAGCGTATACTACCTGTTTCAGCATCATCCTTGTTCCCTCCTCCGCCTCCATATACCATCCCTTACGGTTTAGGGCGGACTATCTTTTTGAGTATACAGCCTTCTGCTGAAAAATACTAGTCCTCTTTTTATTTTTTAAAAAGATACCTGATGAGCTGAGCGCCCGCAGATGAGCAAAACAGCGGCGAAAGCCATCCTCATCTGAGGTGTGCTCTTGCAATCTTCAAAATACCGTTCTATAATAGTGTAGCAGAAAATATAGAAAGGATTTGCCAAATATGAACAAAAACCCAATCGTTACAATTACAATGGAAAACGGCGATGTCATCAAAGCAGAACTTTATCCAAATGTAGCTCCAAATTCTGTAAATAACTTTTTAAACCTTGTAAATAACAAATTTTATGACGGTCTGACCTTCCACCGGGTGATCAGCGGCTTTATGATTCAGGGCGGCTGCCCCGAAGGGACAGGCATGGGAGGCCCTGGCTATACGATTCCCGGAGAATTTGCCAGGAACGGCTTTGCCAATGATTTAAAACACGAACCAGGCGTTCTCTCCATGGCCAGGGCCATGCATCCCGATTCCGCCGGTTCCCAGTTCTTCATCATGCACAAGACTTCCCCCCATCTGGACGGAGACTATGCCGCTTTCGGAAAGGTGATCCAGGGAATGGATGTGGTAGATAAGATCGCCGAGACTCCTACCGATTATCAGGATCGCCCCCTGACGGTTCAGAGAATCAAATCCATGACAGCCGAGACTTTCGGCGTGGCGTACCCGGAACCTAAGAAGATGTAATAAAAAGCAGCATTTTCTTATCCGCCGCAGTGCGATCCATGCGGAACTTTGAACAAAGTTTCCTATAAAAAGAGATGCCGCCTTGGGCATCTCTTTTTATCTATGCATGAGGAATATTCGTAAACTCGCTGATCTCCCGGCTGGTGGTACACAGATCTTCCACCGACAAGTCGTGAAGATTCTCATGGCCTGTGATCCTGGCAAACATTTTCAGTTCCTCCAGGGATACCTTCAGAAAGTTCGCTACCCGTGCGGCGGCGGCTTCCTCCTGTACCCGGCTTCTCAGCGCCGGATCCTGGGAGGCAATTCCCATAGGGCACATGCCCGTCCCGCAGATCCTGTACTGCTGGCATCCAAGAGCCATCAAAGCCGCCGTGGCAACCGCTACCGCATCGGCTCCCATAGCCAGGGCCTTGGCAAAATCCGAGGAAACTCTCAATCCGCCAGTGATAATGAGGCTGATATCCGAGTGAATGCTGTCCAGATATTTTCTGGCCCTGTATAAAGCATACAAGGTGGGAACACTGGCAGAATCTCTCAAAAGCTTCGGAGAAGAACCTGTAGCTCCCCCTCTTCCGTCAATGGTAATAAAATCCGGTTCCCCATAGACACAGAAGGCAAGATCCTTTTCGATTCTTCCCGCCGCAATCTTCACGCCTACCGGCCTTCCCTCAGAGGCATAGCGAAGCTGACTGATCAGCTCTTTTAGATCCTCTTTAGAACGAATTCCCGGGAATCTGGAGGGTGCGATAATATCCTTGCCTGCGGGACGGTTTCGGATCCGGGCAATCTCCGCCGTAACCTTTTCTCCCGGCAGATGACCGCCCATGCCCGGCTTTGTACCCTGGCCGATTTTGATTTCCACGGCATCCGCCCCTCTCAGATTTTCAGGAGTGACACTGTATAAATTTCCCACATATTCAAAGATATACTTATCCGCCGCTTCCATTTCCCCCGGGAGAATCCCGCCTTCCCCAGAGCACATGGCGCTTCCTGCCATTGCCGATCCTTTCGCCAGGGCAATTTTCGCCTCCCTGGATAAAGCCCCGAAAGACATATGGGAAATATACACAGGGTTTTCCAGGATCAATGGTTTGGCAGCCCGTTTTCCAATCACAGTCCTGGTATTTACATAGGCATCCTCTTCAAGAGGCATGGGATCCAGTTGGGCTCCCAGGATCATTACATCGTCCCATCCCGGCATGGGAAGCTCTGTTCCCATGGCAGCGGAGATACTTTTCCCTGTCACCGCCATCTGGTGTATCTCTTTCATGTACCGGCATCCTTCGTCCTGGCGCACAAATTCCTTGGGATAATCAAGCTTCAAGGGCTCTTCTCTCACAACCTCTTTGGTGTCCGCCTCTTCATAGAGGCTGAACTTCTCTGCCGGCTGATGACAGACCGGACAGGTATTCAGTTCACTGAATGAACGTCCTTCTTTTTCTTCATCAAAAATATACCCGCAAATGCTGCATCTGTACTTTGCCATTCTTTTCCCCCTTTCGTAAAATCCGGCTTGGCCGCTGTCCTGACTCTTTCACATATGATCATTTTAACATGACATAACGCCTCTGACAACTTTATTCCACCCTGCTGATTCCTTCCGCCACAGCCCTGCTTTTCCACTCCCTGCGTATAAAAAAGGACAGGCCAACGCATAAAAGCAGGGAAAAAGCAGCGATCAAAAGATAGTCTTCATAAGGGTAGTGAAATCCATGTCCAAAGGAACGCATTTGGGAAATACGGTACAGATACCAAAGAACCGGCCAGGAAAGGAAAAACGCCGCCCCGCATCCGATCAGTCCCAGAACCAGATTCTCGAACAGAATCATCCTTCTGGTCATGGATACACTCATGCCCACTGCCCGGAGCATACAGATTTCCCGGTTCCTTGCCTGCATCCGGTAACGCAGATGGTTCGTCATGTGAATCAGAACCAGCAGAAAGGCCACTGCGGCTATTCCGTAAATATACACCATCTGTTTGCGGTATATGCCTTCGTTGCGCTTTATCTCTGAAATCATGCTCCTGGCGGAAACATCCGAACTGCGGCTGGTAATCCCAATCAGCTCTTTTTCCAGCTCCTTCTGCTCTTTTTCTGAAAGATCTGCTCTGCCGTCTATGTAGAGACACTGGAAAGCGCTTTCCGGCGCAAGGTTCTTCAGCATCTCATCGGATGTGATTAATACTGGGTACACAGTCTGAGTGCAGTCGTACATATAGTCGAAAGACACGACTGCCGCAATCCGGTAGGTCTTATAGACGTAAGGCTCTTCTGTGTCCTGGAAGCTCTCATACTCCAGGGACGAGGTCTTCCTGTCTTCTCTGTACTTTATAGTAATTTCATCCCCCGCCTTGTAATCCATGAGCGGCGTTCCTTCCCGGTAATTGCCCGGTATGTCGTTTTGCCCGGTATCATCGGTGCGAAGCACTGACAGGATCACCTCATCCTCATCCAGGGCAGCAGGATCATAGCTGCCGGAAATTACGTATTTTTCAAGCTCTTTCAAGGCAGTCTCGTTATACCCCAAGAGAAGGGATTTATAGACCTGATCTGTTCCGTCAAATCCTGCGGCTCTATATCCGTATATTTCTTCCCTGCGGAGGTTATATTCGTCATAATAAGCTTCGTTTTTACCGGTCTCCCCATCCTCTATGACACGTATGGGCAGCCCGGAGCTGGATGCAATTTTCTCCACCCCTGGAAGCTTGACAAGAGCCTCACCGCTCTCCCTGGACAATCCCTGATCCGTCTGTTCATAATACAGCATAGACACAGAATAATCCCCGTTCAGATACAGCATCTCTTTTGTGTCCTCCCGGTAGGTCTTCTGTATGTATGCCTGATACATAAGCCCGGTAAAAAGCACGGCGCCAAGACAGATCGTAAGCACGGCAAAGAAACTGGTCCTTATATCCTGGGTCAGGTAGCGGCAAGCCATGGAGATTAAAGCGCCGTTTTTGCTGCTCCCCTCCGAAGATAAAT
>DVGR01000273.1 GCA_018712605.1 Candidatus Choladousia intestinigallinarum | reverse complement strand
GTGTTAGAAGAGGCAATTAGAGTTACCAAGAAGGAAGGATATATTTTTATTGCGTATTGCATGAATGAGGCTACTCTGATTCAGTTTACCTTTAAAGAAGGTAAAATATGGAATCTTATAGAGAATCATATGCTGACAGATGATTTCCATTGCATATCTGAAGAAAAGGATTTGTTTGAAATGGTGCGGTTAGAAGAAATTGATGCAATTAATGCAAATTTCTCAAATATCAAAAGGGTAAAGATAGTAGCTGCCGATGGTGCAACGAACTATATGCGGGAGTGTATAGATGATATGGATAATGCGACCTTTGAAATATGGATGAAATATCACCTGTCTATTTGCGAAAGAATGGATCTAATCGGAGCTACAAATCATAGCTTGGACATTTTGCGAAAGGAATAATGTATGCTTAAATTACGGAAAATGAATTATAAAGAGAGGGTAAAATATTATGAACACACCGACACTTGAAACAGAACGTTTGATATTAAGAAAATTTACAGAGAATGATTTAGAAGCTCTGTTTTTGATTCTCAAAGATGAGGAAGTCAATAAATTTCTTCCATGGTACCCAGTAAAAGATATTGAAGAAACCAAAAAGTTTTATGAGGAGAGATATGCTGCAAAGTATGCACAGCCACAGGCTTATGCGTATGCAATTTGCTTTAAAGAAGATAACTGCCCAATCGGTTATATAAAAGTAGATATGGAGGAACATCACGATTTTGGATATGCTCTCCGCAAAGAATTTTGGCATAAGGGTATTGTTTCCGAAGGGGCAAAGGCTGTTGTTGAACAGGTAAAAAAAGATGGGATTCCGTATATTACTGCGACACACGACAAAAATAATCCGAGAAGCGGCAATGTTATGAAAGCCTGTGGTATGAAATACTGCTATACCTATGAGGAACAATGGCAGCCGAAAGACTTCCCCGTATTCTTTAGAATGTATCAGCTTAATTTTGACGGAAACGAAGAGCGGGTATATAAGAAATACTGGAATATGTATAGCAATCATTTCATTGAAAAATTGTAATTGATTGAATCATGCAAATCTTGAAATGATATAAAAATCTTGCTATCATAAAACAAGAAAAATGACGTTTCTGAATAATGAAGAGAAAGGCAGGAAAGCGTATGCGAAGTCTGGATACAAATGTAAAAAGAATCCGCAGGAGAGTATTTAAGGAGATTGCCAAGGCCGGATTTGAATCAGAGCCTGAGACACTGGTGGCGGATATTGAGGCCATTCCCTATAAGATCGTTCAGGAAAAGGCTACATACCGGGAGAGCATTTACCGGGAACGGGCGGTAGCCAGCGAGAGAGTCCGTCTGGCCATGGGAATGTCCCTGCGTCCGGAGGATGCGGCCGTACACATTACTGCAGGCCTGGAAGCCAGCAATATAGATGAGAAGTATTATGAGCCCCCTTTAATGCAGGTAATCCCTTCTGCCTGTGATGCCTGCGAGGAGAAGATGTATGAAGTTTCCAACATGTGCCGGGGCTGTGTGGCTCATCCCTGTAAGGAAATTTGTCCTAAAGGAGCCATACGAATTATAAAGGGAAAGGCTGTTATTGACCAGGAGAAATGTGTGAAATGCGGCAAATGTAAATCTGTCTGTCCCTACGATGCCATCGCCAAAAAGGAGCGCCCCTGTGCCAGGGCCTGCGGGGTAAATGCCATCGAGAGTGATAATCTGGGACGGGCTCATATCAATAATGATAAATGTGTTTCCTGTGGAATGTGTATGGTAAGCTGCCCATTTGGAGCAATTTCAGATAAATCCCAGATCTTCCAGCTTGCCCATGCGCTTAAAGAGGGCAAACAGATTGTCGCTGAGGTAGCCCCTGCCTTTGTCAGCCAGTTTGGTTCCAATGTTACTTCTGGACAGCTTCGGGATGCGCTGATGGATCTGGGCTTTGCGGATGTATTCGAAGTGGCTCTGGGAGCGGACATAGGAGCGGCTTCTGAGGCACGGCATTATGCGGAAAAAGTAAGTACCGGGGAGATACCCTTCCTTCTTACTTCCTGCTGTCCCTCCTGGATTATGATGGCGCAAAAGTTTTTCCCGGATATGAAGGGGAATATTTCACAGGAACTGACGCCTATGGTGGCTACGGCCAGGACCATTAAGAAGCAGTACCCGGACGCTCATGTAGTGTTTATCGGTCCCTGTGCTTCCAAAAAACTGGAGGCGTCCCGGGAAGATGTGCGAAGTGATGTAGATTTTGTCATTACTTTTGAAGAGCTGGTGGGGATGTTTGAGGCTAAAGGCATTGATCCCGCCTCCTATAAAGGGGAGACGCCAGTAGACAATGCGTCCGCTGCGGGGAGAGGATATGCCGTGGCAGGAGGCGTGGCAAGCGCTGTGGAGGCCTGTCTTCACGAATATTATCCTGATGTTGAGGTTCATATTGAACACGCAGAAGGTTTGACAGAGTGTAAGAAAATTCTGACGCTGGCCAAGGCTGGAAAACTGAAGGGCTGTATGATCGAAGGAATGGGATGTCCGGGAGGCTGTATGGCCGGAGCTGGAACAAATGCGCCTTTGGCGAAAGCGGCCGCTGATCTGAAGAAATATCAGAAGAATTCCTCCAGACAGCTTCCTCCGAAGGAGCTTGCAGATGTGAAGCTGGATTAAACCTTTTGGTTTTATAGTGGGCGGAAAGTTTTCGCTGTAATGTTGTTGTCTCAATGATATGGCTCCATAAAAGAATTCCTCTGCGTGTTTAATGATTGGTTTTCGTTAGATTTGCAGTTGCGATTTGTAAAATTGAAGCGCAGCGGCTGGCCTTTGTATGGAAGGCTGCCGCTGTGACAGATTTGAGCCGGGCAGCAAAATTGCTGCCTGGAAGATCACACATTCTTGAATTTTATAAGGTCAGGTCCCAGGAAACTCGGATGAATCAGATTTATCCCCAGAACATAGCAAAGGCTCGGCTTCTGCCAAAAATGATTCAAGAGAGGATGACCTGGCCGCTTTCTTTAAAAGACGGCTGAGGATTTCAGGATCCTCAATAGAAAGAATCTGCTCTTTAAGAGAGTCCGGCACAGGAGCCAGAAGCCCCAGCACTTCCAGGACAGATTCTTGGTGGCCTTCCAAGAGGCCCTCTGTCCTTCCCTCTGCCCTTCCTTCTGCCCGTTCATCCTGAAGCATTTCCCTGAAGATCATATAGCGTTCCCCCATTTCCCGGCTTATCTTTATCCTGCGGATGGATTCCTGAATCTGCCTTACATCTCAGATGAGGGTGTTAATCCCCCATCTGAGATGTGCCTCCGGCGGATTGCAGAGGCGCACATAGGAAGGATGTCATGCGCTGCATGACGTGCGCCTCGCAGCAAGAATGCCGGTGGCATTCTTGAAAGGGGTCCCGGAAATCCTCCTGGCTTTTCTTAAGATCAGCCCTTACAAAATTTAGGAAAGACAAAAGCTCCTTGGAAATCTCCTGGGGGTTTCTGCCCCGGGTACTGAGAAAGACAGTCA
>DVGR01000272.1 GCA_018712605.1 Candidatus Choladousia intestinigallinarum | reverse complement strand
TCAAGGCTTTTTTTACTATAATAGCCAAAGGCGCGGAGCAATCCGTGGCTTTTATGCGGGGCGGTGCCTGCGCCAGCAGGCATGTAAGTTTACTATATAGGAAACTGCGCTGCAGGATTCGTTTTCATATTACGAAAAACATAGTTTTCAAGAAGAGAAAAAGCTGGCAGAAAATACAAAATCCGAACTCCTCTTAGAGTTCGGATCAGCTTTTATTCCTGAAAGTTTTTAAGTGGAGATAGGGGGACTCGAACCCCTGACCTATACGTTGCGAACGTATCGCTCTCCCAACTGAGCTATATCCCCAAAATGGAAGCAAGGAGGCTCGAACTCCTGACCTTTCGCGTGTGAGGCGAACGCTCATCCCGGCTGAGCTATGCTTCCGTCACGAAATATTATAGCACTTTCATTTGAAAAATCAACTGAAATACTAAATTAAATTTTTGTGCATGAAAACATGATTCAGGTGTGAGAGGGCTGCTTTTGCGCAGCAAAACTTTAAATGAGCCCGCAAATGTTACTGTTTACGAGACACGAGTGAACAGTGACAAAACAGGAGAAGCATATGAAAAAATACAAAATAGGAGTACTTTCCGATACGCATGGACTTCTCAGGGAAGAAGTTTTGGAGATCCTGCAGGGCTGCGACAGAATCCTTCACGGAGGCGATATTAACAGAAAAGATATCCTTGACCGGCTGGGGGAGATTGCCCCTGTTTACGCAGTCAGGGGCAATAATGATAAAGAGTGGGCAGAGTATCTTCCTGAGACATTGCGGGTAGAAGTGCAGGGGATAAAGATCTTCATGGTACATAATAAAAAACAGATCCCGGCGGATCTGAGAGGGGCAGATCTTGTGATTTACGGACATTCCCATAAGTATGAGGAAAAATGGGAGGGGCAAAGACTCATGCTGAATCCTGGGAGCTGCGGGCCCAGAAGATTTAGCCAGCCTGTGACGATGGCGGTGATCGAGATAGAGAAGGACGGTTCTATGCATGTAAAAAAATATCAGATTCCCAATGACAAAAATCCAAAGGTGAAGGCAGCAGAAGATTCTGAGAAAATACCTGAAAATATCAAACTGATTATTGAGCGGACGATCAGAGATATTTCCAAGGGGAAAACAGTTGATGAAATCGCTGAGAGAAATAAAATCTCAAAGGAATTGGCAGAGCAGATCTGCCGATTATATCTGACTCATCCGGGGGTGGACGCAGAGGGAATTATGAGAAAAATGGGACTTTAGTAAGAACAGCAGCGATTATTTTCATAGTTAGAGAGACAAATTAATTGAATCTTGACAAAAGCTAAGAAAAAGGTTATGATTTTTATAACTTAATAGTCGGGTGATGAATTTGGGAGAGACTTCAGGATGTATTTCAGTGTGACAGGCCAAAGGGAAAGGGACTGGAGCTGATAAAATGCATTTAGGGAGCGCCGAAGGGGAAGCCGCAGCAAACTCTCAGGCAGAAGGACCAAGTTCGGACGACACTCTGGAAAGACAATAAGCGCCGAAGAAGTAAATCTTTCTCTTAGAGAGAAGGAGAAATCTTTCAGGTACAGAAGACAGAGACGCACAGGATATATAGTACTGCTTTTACAGTACGTATGTTTTGTGCGTTTTTTGATTGTAAAGAAAACTTCGGAACGTTGCGCTTTCCAGAAAAATATCAAGGAATCTTTTAAGTATGCGCAGTACCCAAAATAGAAATGAGAGGAGGAACTTTCGTGGAAAAGAAGACGCCGCTGTATGAAATGCATGTGAAGAACGGGGGGAAAATAGTCCCTTTCGCAGGGTATCTGCTGCCGGTGCAGTATGAGGCAGGGGTGATAAAGGAGCATATGGCTGTGAGAGAAGCCTGCGGCCTTTTTGACGTCTCACACATGGGGGAGATTCTCTGCCAAGGCAAAGATGCCCTGGACAACCTGAATTATCTGCTCACCAATGATTATTCAGATATGTATGACGGACAGGCCAGATACAGCCCTATGTGCAATGAACAAGGAGGCGTGGTGGACGACCTTATTGTGTATAAGGTAAAAGAAAACCATTATTTTATCGTGGTAAACGCAGCCAACCGGGAGAAGGACTTTGACTGGATGAAGAAACATGCTTTTGGAGATGCGGTATTTACCGATATCTCGGATGAAATCGCCCAGATCGCCCTGCAGGGGCCAAAGGCGAGTGAAATTTTATCCAGGCTGGTGTCAGAAAAAGAGATACCGCAGAACTATTACAGCGCCAGATTTGAAGGCCGGATTCGTGAGATCCCCTGTATTATATCAAAGACAGGATATACAGGGGAGGCCGGATTTGAGTTCTATGTTTCTGCCCAAGATGCGCCAAACCTCTGGCAGCTCTTGCTGGAGACAGGGAAAGAAGATGGACTTATCTGCTGCGGCCTGGGAGCCAGAGACACTTTGAGGCTGGAAGCGGCTATGCCCTTGTACGGCCATGAGCTGAATGATGAGCGGACGCCGCTGGAGGCGGGACTGCGGCCCTTCGTGAAAATGAAAAAGAAAGATTTTATAGGGAAGACGGCCCTGGAGGAAAAGGGAGAACCTCAGATGAGACGGGTCGGACTGCGGGCTGCAGGGCGGGGGATTCTTCGGGAAAACCTGGATGTATGGGCCGGAGAGCAGAAAATCGGCGTTACTACCTCAGGCACTTTCTGCCCCTATCTGAAGCAGGCAGTGGCTATGGCCATGGTTCCCAGGGAATACGCAGTCCTAGGAGCTGAGGTGGAAGTGGATGTAAGAGGTCGGAAAGTGGCATCAGTGGTGACGGCTATCCCCTTTTATAAACGAAAAAAATAAATTGAAAGAGAGGAATATATTATGAACCATCCAACAGATCTTTTGTACAGCAAATCCCATGAGTGGGTAAAATTTTTAGATGAGAACACGGCCCTGGTAGGGCTGACGGACTATGCGCAGGATGCTTTGGGAGACCTGGTATTCGTAAATCTGCCAGAAGAGGGAGATGAGGTGACAGTGGGAGAATCTTTTGCCGATGTGGAATCTGTAAAAGCCGTTTCAGACGTTTATTCCCCGGTTACAGGCATGGTAGCCGAGGTCAATGAAGAACTTCTGGACGCACCGGAGAAAATGAACGAAGCGCCTTATGACGCATGGCTGGTCAGAGTGGAAAATATTACAGAAAAGCAGGAGCTTTTGACAGCGGAGGAATACATCCGTTTTTACGAGAGTGAGGGAGAGTAGAATGGGATCTTTTTTGCCGAATTCCTGGCAGGAACAGCAGAGAATGCTGAAGGAAGCAGGATATGATAATTTCGATGCGCTCTTTGCACAGATTCCGGAAGAGGTCAGGGTAAAAAGCCTGCATCTTCCAGAAGGCATGTCCGAACTGGAAGCCTCCGCCTGCATGGAAGAGATCGCAGAAAAAAACAGGCGGTTCCGGCACATATTCAGGGGAGCGGGAGCCTACAGCCACTACATACCGGCTATTGTAAAAAGTGTGGTCAGCAAAGAAGAGTTCGTGACGGCTTACACGCCTTATCAGGCGGAAATCAGCCAGGGACTTCTGCAGTCTATTTTTGAATATCAGACAATGATCTGCCAGCTTACCGGCATGGAGGCTTCCAATGCGTCTGTCTATGACGGAGCCTGTGCCGCTGCGGAGGCTGCGGCTATGTGCAGAGACAGGAAAAAGAACAAGGTCTGCATATCGGGAGCGGTAAATCCTCAGGTAATCCAGACGGTAAAGACTTACTGTTTTGGAAATAATATGGAACTGACAGTGATTCCTGACAAAAACGGTATTACGGACACAGAGGCTCTGCGCCGGGAAATTTCCGGTGAGACAGCCTGCTTTCTGATGCAGTATCCAAATTTTTACGGGAATATAGAGGACGCGCGCCTTCTCGGAGAGATTACCCATGAGGCCGGCGCAAAATTTATTATGAGCTGCAATCCAATAGCCCTGGCAATTCTTGAGACGCCGGGAGAGTGCGGCGCGGACGTCGCCGTGGGAGAGGGACAGCCTTTGGGGCTTGGCTTATCCTTTGGGGGGCCTTACCTGGGCTTTATGGCTGCAAAAGGCCAAATGGTGAGGAAGATGCCCGGAAGAATTGTGGGTGAGACAAAAGATGCAGATGGCAGCAGGGCCTTCGTTCTGACACTGCAGGCCAGGGAGCAGCATATCAGAAGGGAGAAAGCGGGAAGCAATATCTGTTCCAATCAGGCGCTCTGTGCCCTGACTGCCAGTGTGTATCTGGCGGCAATGGGAGCGGAAGGGCTTACACAGGCGGCAAAATTGTGCAGTTCTAAGGCACATTATCTGCAGAAGGTTTTAGAGGAAGCAGGCTTGTCTTTAAAATACCCGCAGCCTTTCTTCCATGAGTTTGTGACCGTTTCAGACCTTCCGTCAGAGAGGATTCTGGGTGCCCTTGAAGCAAAAGGGATTTTAGGAGGGCTTCCATTAAGCAGCAGGGAGATACTCTGGTGCGCTACGGAGAAGAACACTAAGGATGAAATGGATCAGGCGGCACAGATCGTTAAGGAGGTGAGGAAGCAGTGAAACTGATTTTTGAACGTGGAGGCCAAGGACAAAGATGCACCATTCTTCCTGAATGCGATGTGCCGGAGGTTTCTCTGGAGACGCCGGGACGGCGGGAGAAACTTCGCCTGCCGCAGGTATGTGAGAATGAAATCAGCCGTCATTATACAGAACTGGCAAAGCAGGTATACGGAGTCAACCATGGCTTTTATCCCTTAGGCTCCTGTACGATGAAATATAATCCAAAGATTGATGAGGCGACTGCCGCTTTGCCCCAGTTTACGGAAATTCATCCCCTGCAGCCTGTGGAGACGGTGCAGGGCTGTCTGGAGGTACTGGATAAGGCCAGGAACCTCTTGTGCGAGATTACAGGGATGGACGATATGACGTTTCAGCCGGCAGCCGGGGCTCACGGGGAATTTACAGGCCTTCTGCTGATCAAAGCCTACCATGAAAGCAGGAAAGATGCCGGGAGAAAAAAGATTATTGTCCCGGATTCCGCTCACGGGACGAATCCGGCAAGCGCTGTAATGGCTGGATTTCAGGTGGTAAATATTCCTTCCGGAAAGGACGGGTGCGTGGATCTGGAAAAGCTTCGGGAGGCTGTGGGTGAGGACACTGCCGGCCTGATGCTCACCAATCCTAATACCGTGGGGCTTTTTGACAAAAATATTCTTGAGATAACTTCCATTGTCCATGAGGCGGGAGGGCTTACATATTATGACGGAGCCAACCTCAATGCGGTAATGGGAATTGCCCGTCCGGGAGATATGGGGTTTGACGTGGTACATTTAAACCTTCACAAGACCTTTGCGGCTCCCCACGGGGGAGGAGGTCCGGGAAGCGGGCCGGTGGGATGCAAGTCTTTTCTGAAAGAATTCCTTCCGGGTCTGCAGCCGCAGCCCGGAGAAACAGGTCTGACGCTGCAGGCTCCCAGCCAGTCTATCGGCTCGGTCAAAGCCTTTTACGGAAATTTCCTGGTGGTTGTAAAGTCTCTGACGTATTTGCTTATGCTGGGGCGGGAGGGCGTTCCTCAGGCGGCACAGAATGCGGTTTTAAACGCAAATTATATGATGCAGAAGCTGAAGGATCTCTATCCTATGGCATATCCCCAGCCGTGTATGCATGAATTTGTCATATCAGCGGAGAGGCTGAAGCGTGAAAAAGGAGTGGCGGCTGTAGATATTGCCAAAGCGCTGCAGGATTATGGGATCCATCCGCCTACCATGTATTTTCCTCTGATTGTCCATGAGGCTCTTATGGTAGAGCCTACAGAGACAGAGAGCAGAGAAACCCTGGATCAGGCTATAGAAGCATTTAGGGAAATATGGGAAAGAGGGCAGAGAGAGCCCCAGGAAATCCTGTCATCTCCCCACCATTCCGGCATAAAGCGGCCGGACGAGGTGCAGGCGGCCAGAAAGCCTGTCCTCAGGTACAATTTTCCGGAAACAAAAGCACAGTAAGACAGCGAAAAGCATGTCCGATATGAGGAAGAAAAATGATCCGTAAACTCACTGCGTATGTGACTGATAATCTTAATCCATACAGGAATCTGGCCATTGAGGAATACCTGACTTTCCATACAATGCGGGAAGAATGTATTCTGTTTCTGTGGCAGAACCAAAAGACGGTCGTGATCGGCAGAAACCAAAACTGCTGGAAAGAATGCCAGGTGGAGAAACTGGAAGAGGACGGCGGATATCTGGTCCGCCGCCTCTCCGGCGGCGGCGCCGTATTTCATGATCTGGGAAATTTGAATTTCACTTTTTGCCTCCGAAGGGAAAATTACAACTTGGCCAAACAACTGGAGGTCATCCTTCAGGCTGTCAGAGCTCTGGGATTAGAGGCGGAAAAAAGCGGCCGCAATGACTTGACCATAGACGGGCGGAAATTTTCAGGCAATGCCTTTTATCAGTCCGGTGATTTCTGTTACCATCACGGTACACTCCTGGTGGACACGGACAAAAAGCAGATGGAGACGTACCTCTGTGTATCTGGAGAAAAGCTAAAATCCAATGGAGTCCAGTCGGTTAAGGCCAGGACGGTAAATCTGAAGGCACTGAAAAAGGAGATCACGGTTCCCTCTCTTTCGGAGGCTCTGCTGAAAGCTTTTGAAGAAGTATACGGATGCGGCAGAGAGGACTTTTCCGGGAGCCGGATGGATTGGGAGGAAATTGGAAGACTGGAAGAGAAGTTTTCATCCTGGGAGTGGAAGTATGGGCAGAAAATTTCTTTTCAGGATCAATGGGAACATCATTTTCCCTGGGGAAATGTACAGCTTCAGGTTCGGGTGTCTCAGGGAATTATCGAGGATTTGAAAATGTATACAGACGCTATGGACAGCGCCCTCCCGGAACGGTTTGAAGGACGGTGGAGAGGGCGGCCATATAACCCGGCAGAGATTATGAAAGAGCTGCAGCAGGAGTCCGGGGCGGATGCCAAGAGAGGATGGATTTAATGGAAGAGAGATTTGAACTGGTTATCATAGGCGGAGGGCCGGCAGGATATACGGCGGCTATAGAAGCGGCAAAGCATGGAATCAAAACGGCCTTGATAGAGAAAGACACACTAGGGGGAACCTGTCTGCAGAGGGGCTGCATTCCCACCAAAACCATTCTGCACGGCGCCTCTCTTTACGCAAAGGCGCAGAGGGAGAAAGAGAAAGGGATTTTCGGCGGAGAACTAAAGATACACATGGGAATGCTTCAGGAGCATAAGCGGGAGGTCATCCATCAGCTTCAGGAAGGGATTGCCATGCTTATGAAAAAGAATAAGGTTCAGGTCATCTCTGGTACAGGAAGTATTTTAGACCGACACACGGTACTGGTAAAGGAAGAAGGAGAGAGGAAAATTTTCGCAGAGAAGATACTGATTGCCACTGGGTCAAAAACAGCCGTTCCCAAGATTCCAGGGTGGAATTTAAAAAATGTCCTTACCAGCAGCGAGATCTTGGACAGCGAGGAAATTTTTCCGAGACTGACCATCATTGGCGGCGGAGTGATCGGCATGGAGTTTGCCAGCATTTACAGCGATTTGGGATGCCAAGTGACGGTTCTTGAATTTATGGACCGCATTCTCGGAAACATGGATCGTGAGATTTCTCAGAATTTGAAAATGATTCTCAAGAAAAGGGGCGTGGAGATCCATACGGGAGCTAAAGTGGAAGAGATAAAGCAAGGGCCCCAGGGAAATCTGATCTGCACTTACCAGGAGAAAGAAGAGAGAAAAGAAGCAGTTTCTGAGGGAATCCTTCTGGCAGCCGGGAGGCACCCTGCCGCAGAAGGATTATTTGAAGGTTCTTTTGAAATAGAAACAGAGGGCGGCAGGATTCTCACAGATGAGAACGGAGAAACCAGTGTCAGGGGCATCTATGGAGCGGGAGACGTAACGGGGGGCAGTATGCTGGCCCATGCTGCGTCTGCCCAGGCAGTCAATGCGGTTCGCCATATGGCGGGAAAACCGCCGCTGCTGGAGCTTTCCTGTATACCCGGCTGTGTGTACACGGATCCGGAGATCGCCTGTACGGGCCTGACACAGGATGAGGCCAAAAAACAGGGTCTGGAAGTGCTGGTAAAGAAGTATCCCATGTCAGCCAATGGGAAGACCGTTCTTTCTGGAGAGGACCGGGGCTTCATCAAAGTGGTTGCTGAAAAAGAGAGCCGCCGCATCCTGGGGGCACAGATGATGTGTGCCCGGGCTACGGATATGATCAGCCAATTTTCAGCGGCGGTTGTAAACCGGCAGACGCTGGAAGACCTGGGAAGGGTGATCTATCCCCATCCCACCTTCAGCGAGGGAATCGGAGAGGCTGTCAGGGACTGACCGAAATTATGAAAGGGCGGAACGCTTTTTCCTTCGGACGATCAGATACAGTTCATTCTCCATAGCCATTACCTCATGCAGAGGGCTTGGGGCGAAGAATTTCTTTTTAAGAACAAATTTCACCCACAGGGCGGCGTACAGTCCGATCAAGATATAGAGGGCGGCACAGATTTTATAAATAGCTGAAGCCACGGCGGGATCACCGTCAATATGTAGGATCATAAAGATATTGCCCATGATGCCGATCAGCGGAATAAGAATTCCTCCCGGAACCTTAAAGGTTCTTGGCGCTTTTGGCATACGTTTTCTGAGTATGAGTACGTTTATATTTGTGATGATGTAAGAGATCATCCAGAAAATGCAGCCGGCCAGAATATAAAAAGAAATCTGGGAGGAGGTGGTAAGCCCCGTACAGTTCACAAGAATCATAACAGAGCCCATCATCAGGATGCCGATATAGGGTGCCCCTTTTTTGTTCTGCTTCAGGAAAAATTCAGGAAGGAGCCCTATTTTGGCCATGCCGGCACAGATAAAGGGGATGGAGCTTATTACCGTGTTGGCTGTGCTGACTACTGCGAAAACGGATACAATGATCATCCAGAAGGTTCCTGTGGTACCTAAAAGATTCGTGCCAAAAAGGATGTGGGGCGAGGAAGAGGCTGACAGCTCTGCCCAGGGAACGTAATTGTGCATTCCCAGCACCACAATTACCTGCATCAAGAAAACCACTAACAAGGAGAGAACCATGCCAAGAGGAACATTTCTTCTGGGGTTCTTTACCTTCCCGGCAATGGGAATAATGAATTCCGCACCGAGAAAGAGGAAAAAGGCCAATCCCACCATGGAGACTACCTCGGAGAAATCAGAGGAAACCACCCAGCTCTGGCTCACCTTTTCTCCCGGGGCAACGCCGAAAATCCCCATGAATCCCATTAGAACCAGGCTGATGACCAGGCCGTAGGAGACGACATTCTGGATTTTCGCAAACATATCTACTCCGTTTAGGTTGACAATCATAAGGACTACGATCAGCCCCACACTGTAGACAACGGAGGGAACAGGCGTGTCAAAAGCAGCGTTGACGGAGGCGCCGAACATGGCGCACTCCGCACTGCCTGTAAAAGCGTTGCAGACGATGGTGGCTCCCACCACGGTCACAATAGAGATAAAGGGCCCGAAGCTTGTAAGAGTATACTGGGCCAGGCCTCCGGTGAGATTGGGCATCAGGGCGTTCAGTTCCGCATTAGAGAGGGCGGTGCAGATATTGACAAGGCAGGCGATGGCCATTGCGATAATAAAGGTGACGCCAACGCCGCCGGCGCCCTGGCCCAGGCTGAGAAGGCAGCTTGTGGCCACAATGAGTCCCATACCGGTGGCAACAACAGAGGGTAAGCCTAATTTTTTCATGCGCATGACCTCCTAATTCAGAGCATCCACACCGTCTTCTCCGGTTCTGACACGGATGATATTGGATACAGGGGTGACAATAATCTTGCCGTCCCCAATGTGGCCGGTGTAAAGAGCCTTCTCAATCGCATCAATGATACGGTCTAAATTCTTATTTTCTACCACCAGCATTACAACTTGCTTGGGAAGAAATTCAATCTCCACATTTTCAGAGATTTCATATTCTTTCGTTCCTTTCTGCGTGCCGCAGCCGATGGCCTGGTATACGGTAACGCCGGAAAGGTTGAGTTTGCTGAGTTCATGCCTGAGATCTTCGAATTTACTCAATGATATGATGATTTCTACTTTTGATAATTCCATAGCGCTTCTCCTTTTTTAAATATGAATAAATGATAAAAGACGCCTGTGAAGAATCACAGACGCCTTTGTCCGGTATCTTATTCGCCCATTGTTTACAGTACGTAAGCGCAGGCATTGTCCAGTGCGCCAAGAGCCCAGTCGAAATCTTCACGGGTAGCCCAGTAGTTTGGATAAATTCTGCAGACAGCATCGTTGTTTATGGTAAACATGGTACTTACATGTCCCACCACAGACATATGCTTGCATACCTCCACGGTATAATAGTCGCCGTTTTTGTTCTGCCCGTATTCAATGCCAACCATATATCCGCGTCCGCGTACATCTTTGATCACGCCGGGATATTTTTCTTTTAGTCTCTTAAGACCATCCCAGAAGTAGGGAGCGTTTCTGCGGATGGTGCCAGGCACATCCGCCTCCAGCATAAACTCCAGAGCCGCCATTGCGCAGATACCAGAGAGCTGGTTGTCCTGATAGGTGGCGGTGTGGAAGAACGCTGTCTCGTCACTTCCGTAAGCTGCCATGTACAGTTCCTCTGAAGCCAGCACACCGCCCACTGGAACGAGGCTTGCGCTCATGGCTTTGGCAAAGCTCAGGGCATCCGGCCGTGCCAGGTCGCCGTAATACTGGTGTGCCCACAGATAACCGGTTCTGCAGGAGCCGGCCTGCACTTCGTCAAGACAGAAGTATACGTCATATTTAGTGCAGAGTTCGCGCATTTTCGGCAGATAATCTTCAGGAGGAACGTTGATTCCGCCCTCGCCCTGAATCGGTTCGCAGAAGAAAGCGATAATGTCGCCTTTTTTCATTTCTTCCTCAGCCGCTTTCCAGTCTCCGTAAGGGATGTGGCAGTAGCCAGGCAGGGGTTCCCCCTGGTACATCCGCCATTTATCTTTTCCCCCCAGGTTTACGGTAGCCTGTGTCTTTCCGTGGAAGGAATTCATGGTTGAAAGAATTCTCTTTTTCCCTTGTTTAGTGCGGTAAGCCGCGATTTTTACCATCTTAAGAAGTGTCTCATTTGCCTCGGCGCCGCCGCAGCAGATTACGGTGCGGGGAAGATAGGGGGTAATCAGAGACATGTTGTGGGAAAAAGCGGCAGTGGTCTGATGCAGCATCAGAGGATCCATGGTGATCAGGTGTTCATCCAGGTATTTTTTTACTTTTTCAATCACATAGGGATTGTTAAGTCCCAGCAGAGCCGGTCCTACAGAACCGATAAAATCCAGATGCTTTACGCCGTTTACATCCCACCAGTACGCACCCTCGGCCTTTACCGCCACATCTCCGGCCCCGATGGCAAGAGCGGCGGCTGTCCGGTACTGGTTGTTGTGCTTAAGCTGCAGGTCTCTGGCCTGGAGCGCATCCTCCTGGTTTTCCACTTTCAGTGCATCGTCCGACTTGATAAAACCGGGATAAAGACTGGCTGCATCATATTTTTTCTCAAATTCAGGATAACTCATATTCATACCTCCATTATGTAAAAATTGTATTGCCTGGGTTTTCTGAAAACGAAAAAGGTGCAAACGCAGATCTTCACTGCATTTGCACCCTTGCAAATCGTTGAAACCAGTTTATCCTCTGATGCCGGAGTTTTATTGTAAAAATGTAACATCTTTTGATAATTCAGACTAATTTTATTCTTTTCTGGTACTGATATTCCCGAATCAGCGCCTGATAATGCGCCGGTGTAATGCCGGAAAATTTCAGGAATTCTTTCTGAAAATGGGCCTGATCATAATATCCCTTCGCAGCAGAAAGGGAAGCCAGGGAACCGCCGTCTCCCTGGTTCAGCTTATGAAGAGAGGACTGGAAACGAAGTATCATGGAGAGCTGTTTGATCTCCATTCCAGTAAACCCTTTGAAGACCCTGGACAGATGCTGCCTGGAATAGCAAAGCTCATTTTCCAGCCGGCTCATAGTACAGTTTCCCTCAAAGCGGTACAGACAGTCCAAAATGGCCAGGCAGATTTCTTCCTGCCTTGTTTTAGCCTGGCGCTCCGTAAAATCAGGAAATGCGTTCAAAAACAGAGCTATCTGATTTTCAAAGGAATGTTGTGTGCATATTTTTTCGATGGCCGCTGGCTGGCGGGACACATCAGAAAAGTCAACCAGATGATCGCCCAATTCCCCTCCAGAAATTACACAGAGCTGTTCCAGCGCTCCGGGCAGCAGCCGAATCCCAAAGTAGTCCGTATCCGCCTCAAAGATATTTTGTTCCTTGCTGTTTACCCCGCCGGCCAGAATGGCTTGGGGATGATTGGCGTCACACCGGAAGATAATATCTGCCGTACCGTCCGGCACGGCTCCGTTTTCTTTTTTTAGCCGGCTTTTCGTCCGAAAACGGTAGAAATGGGCCCCTATGGAATCCCTGACCGGATGTTTGTAATATTCCTCTGTGTTCATTACAAAAAAAGGCTGAATGGGATAGATAATCTTTGATTTCATTTGTTCAGAACAAGGCTCCTTACCCTTGGCTTCATCTGAGGCCCCTGAATCAGGAACCTGCGGATGAAGCTTTGATTACCCAGAAATTATAGCTGAAAAAGATTTCCCTGTAAATTAAAAATAGAGATAAAAAGCCTATTTTTACTGTATAAGTGCAGCCTGGATTTCGGCCGCTTCTTAAGAGGCGTTTCCGTTTCCGCAGGGCGGGCAGGATACAGGCGCGTCAAAACTGGGATTAAAGGCGTAAAAATTCTTGCTGTCCAACTGCTCCTGGACAGAGCGGAGGGCTTCACCAAAGCGCTGGAAGTGTACGATTTCCCTGGCCCGCAGGAAGCGGATAGGATCCGCCACCTCGGGATCCTTTACAAGTCTCAGGATATTGTCGTAGGTTTTCCGGGCTTTCTGCTCTGCCGCCAGATCCTCGAACAGGTCAGCCAGAGGATCTCCAGTAGATTGGAATTCACATGCATTAAAGGGCACTCCGCCGGCGGACTGAGGCCAGATTCCTACTGTATGGTCCACATAGTAGTTGGCAAAACCGGATTTCGCAATCTCTTCAGGAGTCAGGTTGCGGGTAAGCTGGTGAACAATCGTGGCCACCATTTCCAGATGGGCCAATTCCTCTGTTCCTACATCCGTAAGCACAGCCATGCAGGTGCGGTTCGGCGCGGAAAAGCGCTGGGAGAGATACCGCATGGAAGCGCCAATTTCTCCATCCGGGCCACCGTACTGGCTCATGATAATCTGAGCAATTTTGGGATTGGGATTTGTAATATTTACCGGGTACTGCAATCGTTTTTCATAATTCCACATTTATGACATACCTCCTTCCCAGGGCCACGGCTGCATCATCCACTGCCAGGAGCTGCTCTGCGCATCATTGGCTGTGTCAATGGTCAGAGGGCCGTAGGCTTTTGCGTATTCCTTAAGAGCATAATTCCGAAGTGCGCTGCAGGTTCTGAAATATTGAAGCGCATCCTGGTCATAGGGATGCGTATCCAGGAAGAGCAGGGTCTCGTAGACGGCGAAGCTGATTTCATTTATATAGCAGAAGAGTCTTCTCTGGCTGCCTGTGGGAACGGAAGAAAAATCCGGGGCAGCCTGCCGCTGTCTCATGGGGCAGGCTGTCTGTGCGTTCTGGGAGCCTGGGGATGACATGTCAAATCCCTGACGGGCTCTGTTAAAACCGGCCATATTTTGACAGTTGTTTCGATTCATTTGCATCTTCCTCCCTTCCCGCAGAATGGATAGCAAAGGCTGGGGAAAATCGTTCCAAGAGACAGCCCTTTACAGGGCTGGAATGGTGTTTCCCATGCCTGGGTGGGAACGTATCCCATTGCCAGAGGTGCATTGGCCATGGCCATATGGTGATAAATTTCCGCCACGCGTTTTCGGGAGGCAGAATTTGGATGGTTACACTCTGAACAGAATAAATCTGACATAGATTCTCCTTTCATAAAAAGCATTTCTTGTTATTACCATATGACTGGAAAAAAGAAAGGTGAGAGATACTGGAAAAATGCAGATAAATGTGGTATGATAACTGGAACGTGCTTGAGGACGGTTGTTTTCGGGTACAGGGACACCAAAACATAAAAATAAATCATTCGAAATAAAGGAAGTGGAATATGGCTGCTAGAACTGGAAATCTGCGTCCGGTACGGGGGAAGCGAAAAGAGCAGAGTGCCTCCCGCAGCTCGGCTGGGAGAAGTCCTTTGAGCAGATCTTTTTTGGCTGAGAGGGATTATTTCGATTATAATCTGCTGGCCACGGTGATTCTTCTTACTTGCTTTGGCCTTGTAATGCTCTACAGTACCAGCGCCTATGAGGCCATGCTGGAGAGCCAGGGGGACGATATGTCTTATTTCAGGCGTCAGGCTGTGATCAGCGTCTGCGCCCTGTTGCTGGCCCTGGTGGGTTCGCAGATTGATTACCATTTTTTAGCACAGTTTGCGGCGCCGGTGTACTGGGTATCTGTGGCGCTTCTGATTGCCACCCGGTTTATTGGAAGAGAGGTCAACGGAGCTAGAAGATGGATTTATTTTGGCCCTGTGTCCTTTCAGTCGGCGGAGCTGGCCAAGCTGGCGATCATTCTTTTTATTCCCGTGCTGATTGTAAAAATGGGAAACAGGATGAAGGGGATAAGGGCGCCGGGGATTGTGTTTGCTTTTGGTATACTGCCATCGTTCTGTGCTTACGTATTTACTCAGAATCTGAGTACGGCCCTGATTATCGCTGGGATAACGGCGGTGCTGATCTTTATCTCCCATCCCAAGACGCTGCCTTTTGTGGCGGGGGCAGGGATTGGAACCGTGGCTGTAACGATCCTGGTGGTGATTCTTGCCAGTCTCCAGGATGAGACAGGCAGTTTCAGAATCCAGAGAATTCAGGTATGGCTGGATCCTGAATCCTACGCAAGCCTGGGGGGATATCAGGTTATGCAGGCCTTGTATGCCATTGGGTCAGGAGGATTTTTTGGAAAAGGACTTGGAAAAAGCACCCAGAAGCTTGGCTCTTTGCCAGAGGCGCAGAATGATATGATTTTTTCCATTATCTGCGAGGAATTGGGAGTCTTCGGTGCGGCTCTGCTGATCCTTTTGTTTGTGTTTTTGCTGTACCGGCTTTTCTTTATCGCCCAGAATGCGCCGGATCTTTTGGGAGCGCTGATTGCCTCGGGAATTTTTATCCACATTGCCATTCAGGTGGTTCTGAATATTGCCGTGGTGATTAATCTGATTCCGACTACGGGAATCACGCTGCCCTTTGTCAGTTACGGGGGAACCTCCATCTTGTTTTTGATGGGAGAGATGGCGCTGGCCTTAAGCGTGTCACGCCAGATCAGATTTAAATCATAGACTACAATACTATTTACAGGAGAGAGAATTATGAGTCAGGTAAAGACAAGATTTGCACCCAGCCCTACAGGAAGGATGCATGTGGGAAATTTGAGAACAGCGCTGTACGCCTATCTGATTGCCAAGCATGAGGGGGGGACCTTTATGCTCAGAATTGAGGATACGGATCAGGAGAGATATGTGGCAGGTGCGGTGGATATTATCTACCGGACTTTGGAGAAGACAGGTTTAATCCATGACGAAGGTCCTGACAAGGACGGCGGCTGCGGCCCATACGTGCAGAGCCAGCGTCAGGAGCAGGGAATCTATCTTGAATATGCCAAAAAGCTGATTGAAAAAGGGGAAGCTTACTACTGTTTCTGTGACAAAGAGAGACTGGAATCCCTGAAGCAGGAGATTGCAGGAAAAGAAATCGTGATTTACGATAAGCACTGTCTGCACCTTTCCAAGGAAGAAGTAGAAGAGAAGCTGGCCGCAGGCGTGCCTTACGTGATCCGTCAGAATGTTCCCAGAGAGGGGACTACCGTTTTTGAAGATGAGATTTATGGAAGGATAGAGGTGCCTAACGCTGAGCTGGATGATATGATCCTGATTAAGTCGGACGGCTACCCTACCTATAATTTTGCCAATGTGGTGGACGATCATCTAATGGGTATAACCCATGTGGTCAGAGGAAATGAATACCTTTCCTCTGCGCCTAAGTATAACCGT
>DVGR01000271.1 GCA_018712605.1 Candidatus Choladousia intestinigallinarum | reverse complement strand
ATTCTGAAACACGGGAGAATAGAAATGTTGCCTACACTTTTTACCATAGCAGGACTGATTCTGCTCTATTTATTCTTTTATTATGCGACAGGTTCTTTAGTCCTGAAACTGATTCCGGGTTCGGTTTCTTCCGTTCCTTTCCGGTTCGTTCTGGGCTTTTTCGTATATTTTTTCTTATTTACCGTCGTCACGCTTCCCCTAAAATTTGCGCTTCAGCCCCTGTCCCTTCTGTCTGGAATCTGGGCCGGCGTGCTGGTTGTCATCTGTGCTGCCTTCCTGATTTTAGGGCTGCGTCATTTTAAAGACGCTCTCTCTTCCGTAAAAATCTTTTTGTCAGGAAGAGGGAAGTACGTGCTGGCTGCCCTTCTGGCCCTGATTCTGATTCAGGTACTGTGGTTTAATCTGAATGACGAAACGTACGCCATCTGGGATCAGTCCTACTATCTGGGCGATACAGCCACCTCCCTCTATACGAATACCATCAGCCAGTATAATCCCTACACAGGACGAATCCTGGATTTCCTCAATACAGAATACCTGCTGGAGACTTACCAGAATCATGGTTCTGTCATGTGCCAGCTTTTTTCCGTTCATCCTATGATTGAAAACATGACTGTTATGGCTTCTGTGGTGATTATCCTGTACCAGCTTCTCTTTTATGAGATCGGTATGCTTTTATTTCATAATAACCGCTGCAAAAGCATTCTTCTGGTTTTCTTTATGTTTCTTCTGAACATTTTCAGCTTTAACCTTTACACGGCAGCGGAGTTTCTGATCATACGTCCCTCCGAGGGAAAGACAATCCTTGCAGTCCTGATTGTTCCAACACTGTTTTATCTGTTTCTCTGTACCGTGCAAAAGCCCGGTCCCCGCACCGGCTGGATCTACTCCTTCCTGGTAATTTTGGGATCCTTTGGGCTGAATATGTCGTCGATCTTTATGATTCCTTTTGAAATCAGTGCCCTGTATCTGCCCCTCTCTGTAAAAAAGAGAAGCCCCCGTATATTAGGGCAGTATCTGCTGTGTCTTCTTCCCTGTATTTTCTTCGCCGCACTGTACGTGATCACGAAGGAATACTGGATTATTTATACTGGAAAGTAGGTGAAGCTCTTTGGATGCAATCCTTCAATTTTCAAATGTCATGTTTCTGTACGAGTCCTTCCGCAGCGCCATAGAGGGCGTTGAGTGGTTTGTGGCAGCGTACTTTATCTGTCTGGTATGTTTTTTTGTAATCGGAAAAAGTATGCTCAACGATGCGTTCGTCTATCCCTTCGCTTTTATGGCTGTGACGATTTTCAATCCTTTTCTGATCGTGCCCCTGGCGGAGGTGATCGGCCTTACTACCAGAATCCGCCGTCTTTTCTGGCTTCTTCCAGTAAATCTGACTCTGGCCTATGTTTTTGTGGTTCTGATCAGCCGTCCCAGAAAAGTGTTCCTGCGGGGTGTGACCGCCCTGCTGTGTATCTTGTTCATTGTGTGCTGCGGCTCCTTCGTCAAGCCCCATCTCCAGATGCCGGAGAATATTTATAAGACCACAGATACCATCCTGGAGATTTCCGACCTCATTGAAAAAGATGCTCAGGAAACCGGCACGGACAAGGCTGCCCTGTACTCCAGCCAGCAGCTTCTGGAGCTGCGGCAGTATGATCCTTCTATCCGCAGCATCCTGCGACGGACAGATCTTCTGGACTGGAATCTGGAAAGCACAGACGAAGAGACGGTACAAAAGGTGATTGACTCAGGGCATCATCTGCACCGACTGGCCCTTGTGTCCCGCTACGGACTTCACATTGATCAGAATGTATTTATGGCAAGCGCAAGACAGTGCAATGCCAATTATATTATTTCCCATGAGGATATGAATCTTCAGGGGTATCTCACCAGCGCAGGTTACGAACTGCTGGATGTTATCGACAATTTTGAAGTATACCGGATACTCCCTGAAGGAGGATAATTTTTATGGCTAATTTTTGTCTCATGATTCAGTATGACGGAACACGCTACAACGGCTGGCAGCGCCAGGGCAATACGCCCAATACCATTCAGGAAAAACTCGAGCGGATCCTGGAATCTCTCTATGGAGAGCCAGTGGATATAAACGGCTCCGGCAGGACGGACGCAGGTGTTCACGCTCTTTGCCAGATTGCCAATTTTCGCATTCCCAGAATCCTCAGCCGCTACTCCTGCCGGCAGATTCTGGAGTATTTTAATGCCTACCTGCCTCTGGATATCCGGGTGCTGGGAGTGGAGCCTGCGGACGACCGCTTTCATGCCCGTCTATCCGCATCCGGCAAGCTGTATGAATACCGCATCGACTGCGGGGAGATTGCGAATATCTTCCAGCGCCGCTACCTCACACGGATAGACGAACCTCTGAACATAGAAAAAATGCGGCAGGCAGCCGCATTTCTCACTGGCACTCATGATTTTAAAAGCTTTTGCGACAACCGCCGCATGAAAAAATCCACGGTACGCACCATCTACAGCATCACCCTGGAAGAGATGGATGGAATCCTCTCTATCCGGTACCACGGAGACGGTTTTCTCTACCATATGGTGCGGATTCTTACAGGCACCCTCATCGATGTAGGGACCGGGGATTTGCCCGTAGGCCGGATTCCTGTGATCCTGGAAGAGTGCGACCGCTCCCTGGCTGGCTTTACCGCCCCGCCTCAGGGACTTTTTCTGATGGAGGTTTACTACCCGGAACAGGATTCTCTGTGAGCGGAAAGCTCTCCCACTTAATCAGAACTTCCTTACATCAGCAGATGAGCCTCCTGCATCATCATTCTTGATACTTCTTGAGTACCTGCCACAGAGCAGAGACCGGAAGCCCCACCACCGTATTATAATCCCCTTCAATCTCGTCAATCCAGGCGGCAAACGCCCCCTGGATCCCATAGGCTCCGGCCTTGTCCATGGGTTCCCCGGTTTTAATGTAATCCCATATCTCTTCATCCGTCATGGGAAATACCCTGACTCTTGTTTTTCTGTAAAATACGTGACTTTCAGTCTGATCCCCTTCTTTCACCAACACCGTAACCCCTGTATAGACGAAATGATCCCTGCCCTGCAGAGACTGAATCATCCGTGCCGCATCCTCCTGGTCTTTGGGCTTTCCCATAGGCTTGCCGTCCTGCCACACCAGGGTGTCCGCTCCGATGATGATCCCCTCTTCCACAGTTTCTGCCGCCTCCCGGGCCTTTTGCCAGGAGAGCTCCTCCGCAATTTCCCAGGGCATCTCTTTCGTAATAATCTCTTCACCCGCCGCCGGCTTTACCTGGAACCTTAGGCCAATCTGGCTTAACAGCTCTTTTCTTCTGGGAGAATTAGATGCCAATATAATCTTTCTCATTATTCATTCCCCTTCCAGAAGCCTTCCTGTCCCAGCTCCGCCATGCGCACACGGCCCTTGAACTGAAGCTCAGGATTCTTAATGCTCACCCTGGTGCCTCCCGGCACAGAGGAAGTGATAAACGCATTGGAGCCTATGGTTGCGCCCTCGCCGATCACCGTCTCTCCCCCCAGGATAGAAGCCCCTGAATAGACCGTTACATTGTCCTCCAGCGTGGGGTGCCGCTTGGTATGGCGAAGGCTCTGACCTCCTCTGGTTGAAAGAGCCCCTAAGGTCACTCCCTGATAAATCTTTACATGGTTTCCGATCTCCGTGGTCTCTCCCACTACCACGCCCGTCCCGTGGTCAATAAAGAAATAACTTCCGATCACGGCTCCGGGATGAATGTCTATCCCCGTAAGATTGTGGGCATACTCCGTCATCATCCTGGGAATCAGAGGCACACCCATCTTATGAAGCTCATGGGCGATGCGGTTCACCGTAATGGCAAAAACTCCCGGATAAGAAAAGATCACCTCATCGGTATTGAAGGCCGCCGGGTCTCCCTCATAGGCAGCCTGCACGTCCGTGGCCAGAATCTCCCGCAGGGCTGGGATGCGGCCTAAAAATGAGGTTACAATCTTTTCCGCCTCTTCCCTGACCTCTTCCTCTGAAAGCTCTTCCCCTTTTTCCCTGTGGTAAAGAGCCTTGGCCACCTGTTTTTTGAGTTTATAGTCAATATCCTCTAAAAGCTCTCCCACATGGTAGGAAACAGCCTCCCGGTTTAACTGCTTCATCTCAAAAAAACCCGGAAAAACCACACAGCGGATTTCTTCTAAAATCTCAATGATCAGTTCTTTATTTAACCGGTTCTTAGCCGCAATGCTGCAGATCTCCGGGTGTTTCTCATAGCTTTCCAGAATTGCTTTTACTAATTTTTCCATCCTTGTTCCTTTCCCGCTGCTATTTACTTGTACAAATCCGGCGCATAACCTGCTCCGTGACAGGGAAGGGGACATTTTTCAGCTTGGATTCATCTCCCAGAAGTCCTGCCATGGCTTTTTCAATAAGCTGCTGATCCGTCTCCATTTTCCCGATCAGTCCATGGAGAAACGAGGTAAAATACTGCAGATCCGGAAAACCTGCCGCCATGAGAACCTGCCTGCGGTCTGACGGCCTGGCGGCCTCCAGATAGCCTGGCAGAAAATATCCCACTGCCTTCCCGTGAGGAATTCCTTTTTCGTAGGTAAGGTAGTAGCTGAGGCCGTGGGGAATAGCCGTCCCTGTATGGGAGATGGCCATCCCCGCCACCGTGGAGGCATTCATCAGAACGCTGTACTCTTTTTCGCTCCCGGGGGCTCCCATAAGGACATTTTTTACGCTGCTCCACAAACGCATTCCATATTCGCTGAGCATCCTGGAATAGTCCGTGGCATTGGCGTTAATATAGCTCTCCATACAATGGGCCAGGGCATCCACAGCGGTATTTACAAGAACCGCACGCCCGGCGCTTTTCAGGTAAGTTCCGTCTGAGAGGGCATAGGAGGGAAAAATTTTATGAGGAAGGCTCTTCTTTATCCTTTTCTCATGGATCGTTAAGATCGCATAAGGCGTAGCCTCTGATCCGGTTCCGCAGGTCGTGGGCACCTCCACCACCGGCAGGGCCCTGTCGTCCCCTCTCTCATACAGGAACGATGCTCCTTTATCCCCATGGGCCATCATAAGGGCCGCCGCCTTGGCTGCGTCCATGGGCGATCCCCCTCCGATTCCCACTACAAAATCAGCCCCTTCTCCCAGGCCGTAATTCTGGAGTTCCATCACTGTTTCTATGGAAGGATTCTCTTCTATTCTGTTAAAAACACAGAATTCTTTTCCGTTTGATTTCAGGGCCTCCTGCACGTCCTGCAAAGCTCCGTTTCTCTCTGAGCTTTTTCCCGTGACAATCAAAGCCTTTTTCCCAAGGCCGGTCCACTCCTGCGCATATTTTCTCACACAGCCCGGCTCGCTGTATATCTTCGTTGGTATGTAAAAAAACATTTTCTTTCCCTCCATAATCTCCGGCCGCTTCTTATTCAAAAACACAGCCGCATCCCTTTACGCCGCTGTGTTTTAGACAGGTGATTCTTAAATTTCCGGTGTCTTATCCGTCACGTCTTCCGTATTCTCTTTGATCTGCTCCTGAAAAGCCGCAGCAGCACCTGCAGCGTCCGCAGCCCTGGCCACGGCTTCTGACTCCTCTTCTGGCTCAGATCCTCCCTCTGCCTCGGATTCGGAGCTTGCCTCAGCTTCCGCTTCTAATTCGGCCTCAGTTTCTTCCTGGACTTCCGCTTCAGCCTTGGCCTCTGTCTCTTCCGGCGCTTCCGCTTCAGCTTCGGCCTCTGCTTCTTCCTGCATTTCCGCTTCAGCCTTGGCCCCGGTCTCTTCCGGCGCTTCTGATTCAGCTTCGGTCTCCGTGCGAATGTCCTTCTCATCCGCATCTACCACTGTTTCCCCGGTCTCTTCCGGCGCTTCCTTCTCAGATAAGCCTTCCACATCCTGCTCCGTGTCTTCAATGGTAATGATCTCAGGAAGCTTGCTTCCGCAGTTTGAGCAGAATTTCTCCGTGACAGATACCTCTGTGTTGCAGTTGGGACACAGCCGCACTCCCCGGATTTTTCTTACCTGGTCTGCGTAAACCTCTATAGCCGTAAATCGTTCTTCTATTCTATGGAACTCATCCTGGAATCCCTCCAGGGGCGCATCCTTATACTGCTGGTACAGCTTTTTCCCGATCTCCATGTAGACGGAGTTCAGGAGCTTTTTTTCTTCATGTATGCGTGCGTTGAACTGCCGTACTTCGTTCATCCGCTGTACTTCAGCCACGGTGTCCCTGCCGAACTTCTTAACTTTCCTTCCTAATTCTTCAAGCTTCAACCAAATCCATCTCCTTATATCATTCATTGTATACCAACGCCATCATAATCAAATCTTCGTCAGAATTGTTCTCCATCGCATGAGACTGGCCCACCTCAATGCAGCATACGTCTCCAGGGCCAACTTCCGTCCTGCTGCCGTCATTGTCCACAAAGGTTCCTTTACCCTTCAGAATAAAATAGGGCTCTGTATTACCCACATGCTGATGGTAGCCGATACTGCATCCCGGCCCCAGCTTTACCATAGCGTACATATTCCCATGGCCGTTCAGTTCTTCTTTGGAGACAATATGGTGAATCTCCGTCACTCCCCTGCCGCCTCTGAGACCTTCTACCTTCTGTACCGTTGTCTTTCTGATCATCTGTTTCCCCTCCTGTTAATTCGGAACTTCGTCCCAAAATTTGGACTAACTACATCTTAAAAGAATCCCGTGGGAATGTCAACGGACTTCCCAGGATCTACCGAAAAAATTCATACTCTTTTGTTTTTCTTCAGAAATAAGTTGACTTTTGGCTTTTTCCTCTCTAAAATCTTTCGCAGATAGCAATTTTCTGCCGTCCATTATTACAAAAAACAGAAAGGGTTTCACAGTATGAAAACAAAAATCAGCGGCAGCTACAATCATACCATCTACGCCAGCTTTATCGGGTATGTTGTCCAGGCCATCGTCAATAATTTTGCACCGCTCCTCTTTCTCACTTTCCAGAAAGAGTTTTCCATCTCTCTGGAACGGATTGCCCTGCTGATCACCTTTAATTTTGGTGTGCAGCTTTTGGTGGATCTTTTATCCGCCGGCTTCGTGGACCGTATCGGTTACCGGGTCAGCGTAGTCCTGGCTCAGGTCTTTGCTTGTGCGGGCCTGATTTCCCTGGCATTCCTGCCGGATCTTTTCCCAGATCCTTTCTGGGGCCTTCTTCTCTCCGTCTCCATCTATGCGGTAGGCGGCGGGCTCATTGAAGTCCTGGTAAGCCCCATTGTGGAATCCTGTCCCACTCAGAGGAAGGAAGCCGCCATGAGCCTTCTTCACTCCTTTTACTGCTGGGGTCATGCTTCCGTAATCCTGCTGTCCACAGCCTTCTTCGCCGTATTCGGCATAGAACACTGGCGGACGCTGGCCTGTCTGTGGGCTTTAGTTCCTTTCTTAAACGCTTTTTACTTCGCCAGAGTTCCTATCTCCACATTGACCAGCGAGGGAGAAAAGACCAGCATTAAGTCTTTGTTCCAGCAGAAAATATTCTGGGTTATGATTCTGCTGATGATCTGCGCAGGTGCCTGCGAACAGGGCATCAGCCAGTGGGCGTCAGCCTTTGCCGAAGCGGGACTGAATGTCTCCAAGACCGTAGGGGATCTTGCGGGTCCCTGTGCCTTTGCCCTTCTCATGGGTTCCTCAAGGGCCTTTTACGCCAAGTTCAGCCATAAGCTTCCCCTGCTGCCTTTTATGGCCTTCTGCGGAGGGCTCTGCCTGGTCAGCTACCTTTTAGCCGCGCTCTCTCCCTCCCCTGTCTTTGGACTCCTGGGCTGCGCCTTATGCGGCCTGTCCGTGGGCGTTATGTGGCCCGGCTCCTTCAGCCTGGCGGCAGGAGCCATCAAAGGAGGCGGAACTGCCTTGTTCGCTTTCCTGGCTCTGGCAGGGGACGTGGGATGTTCCGCAGGCCCCACCCTGGTGGGCTTTGTCTCCGGCCTGAACGGCGGAAACATGAAGGCGGGTATTCTGGGCGGAATCGTTTTCCCGCTGCTGCTGATCGCAACTGTCGTTTATTTAAGAGGCCTGAAGGCTTCCCGCAAAGTTATTTTCTCCACTTAATCCTGCATAGACAGCCCAAAAAAGCCGGGAGGATCCATGAATATGAAAGTAATCATAGCAGACGATGAAGAAAAAATCTGTCAGTTAATCGCACATCTTGGGGACTGGGACAACATGGATATGGAAATAGCGGCGATTGTCCACAGCGGCACAGACGCTCTGGCGGCGATCCGCAGACACAAACCGGATATCGTCATCACCGATATCCGGATGCCCGGCTGTGACGGGCTGGAACTGATCAAGAAGGCCAAAGACGCCCTGCCTTCGGTGGAATTTATTATCATCAGCGGGTACCGGCACTTTGAGTACGCTCAGACTGCCATCCGCTACGGCGTGAAGGACTATCTTCTCAAGCCTATTAAAAAAGCGGAGCTGAATGGCACCCTCAAGCGGATGCGGGATGTGTACCGGGAACGGAATGAACGTTTGACTCAGGAAGAGCTGTTCCGCATTACTCTTCAAAACGACATTGACCGGCTGAGGGCGGGATTCTTTTCAGATGTCCTGCTGCAAAAGCGGATTGACACGCAGGAACTGACCATGGAGCTGGTAAACGAGCGCTACCATTATCAGTTCGCCCCGGGATGCTTCCAGATCGCCGTGATCAAAATAGACGGCGTAGATGCCAAGATACCCATGAACCAAGAATTCCTGCGGGAAAAAGTACTGGAAGCCTTCAACAGCAGAATCAAGGAATACTGTTTTGATTCCGAAATCTGTCTTGAGGGATATTCCTGCTACGCCGTCCTGAATTACCGGGAAACAGACGGCAAAATAGTCCGAAGGGTGATGAAGCAGATTCTGGACTTTCTGCTGCTGCAAAACGATATCTTTGAACGTCTTCGGGTGACTGTGGGAATCGGAAGCATTGAACCAGAAATAAACAGAATTCACCGCTCCCTGAAGACAGCGGTTCGGGCTGTGGAAGAGCGTCTGATCAAGGGGACGAACCGGATGCTGGAATGCGACAGCGTCTCTTCTTCCTCCTTTGCGGACAGCGGGGCCTTTTTAGAATTCAACCAGAACTTCAGCAATGCTCTCACAAATCTGAATGAAGATGGGGCTCTGGCAGCCATTGACCGCCTGAAAGACACTATGATGTCTGGAAACGAAATCAGCGGCCACGATATCCTGCAGATGGCAAAGGAGGTCATCCATATCTATATTTTTACCGCGCGACAGAATGGTTTCCCCCTGGAAATAGGCGAAACCTTTGTGGAGGATTACGTGCGGGCCCTGGACGACATGAGCAGCACGGACGAGATTTTCGCATATGCCCGCTCCGTTGTAGGCAGCTCTTATCAAAGTCTTCTGGAGAAAAAGAGGACGGAGGATAACAAACCCATCCGCTTCGCTAAGCAGTACATACGGGAGAATTACGGGAAGCCCATTTCACTGGAATCCGTCAGTGAGCTGGCCGGATTCAATCCCACCTACTTCAGCACCCTCTTTAAAAAAGAGACAGGGCTGACCTTCACGGAATACCTGCTGCAGACCAGAATGGATGCGGCCAAGGATCTGCTGAAGGACACGAACCTGAATATTTCCGTGATCTGTGAGAGGGTTGGCTACAGCGACCATAAATACTTTTCCAAGACCTTTACCCGGCTCACCGGCCTGAAACCAAACCAGTACCGCAAATTATATTCCTGAAGGACGGATGTCTCATGAAAAATAAAATCTATCTATCCTGGCGGATTAAGCTTGCCTTTGCCCTGCTGTGGCTTCTGGCCGGTGCCCTGACAGCGGTTCTGGCCTGCAGCGCCGGGAAAAGCCTTCTGCTTCGGGCCGTGCTGGCCTGCTGCGCCGCAGCCCTGGTCATAGGGCTGTATTTGTTTGTGCGGATGATCCTGCAGCCATACCTGGAAATGCGCAGAATGTACCGCCTGTATGCCGACGGCTATTATACGGACCCTGTGCAGGATTACCGCATCCAGGCGGACCGGGACATCCAGCGGGCGGAAAAAGTAATGATGCAGCGGTTTGACAGAGGGGAACTTCTCTCCCTGTCAAAAAAGCAGGCCGAGTATCTGGCTCTGCAGAACCAGATCAATCCCCACTTCCTGTATAATACTCTGGAAGGAATCCGCAGCGAAGCCATCCTGGCCGGGCTGGACACCGTGGCGGAGATGACAGAGGCCCTGGCTACTTTTTTCCGCTACACCATCTCCAAAGTAGACCAGTTAGTGACTCTGGAGGACGAACTGGCCAATATTGAGACTTATTACGTCATACAGCAGTACCGTTTCGGGGACAAGTTAAGCCTGTCCATTGAGTACGATGAGGACGATGAGATGGCATCCCTTGACTGCCTGCTTCCAAAATTGACGCTGCAGCCTATTGTAGAAAACTCCATTTACCACGGATTGGAAGAAAAGCTTGGCAAGGGGCATCTGGCAATCCGCATCACCCGCACCAGCAGCCGGCTTATGATTACGGTGTCAGACGACGGCGTAGGCATGGACTCCCGGAAGCTGGATGAACTGAACCGGAAAATGAGCACAGTGTCCCTGGAGGACATCCAGGCGCGCACAGAGAAGCGGGGCGGAATCGCCCTGGTCAATGTAAATAACCGCATCCGTCTGCTGTTTGGCGAAGAATACGGGCTGTATTTTTACAGTACTCCCGAGGTGGGGACGGATGTTGAAATCACCCTCCCTGTGCTGACGGAGGAAAGTAAGACGGGAGGGCGGACTGAGTGAAAGAAGAAGTATTCCGCATGGATCATGTGACCACGGACGATTTTGAGACTACAAATCTTGACAATATGTCTCTTCAAATCTACAAGGGCGAGATCGTCGGCCTCCTTCCTGTAAACGAACAGGGAAGAAAAAAGCTGATCGAGGTTATGTGCCAGAACGTTCCCATTCATTACGGACGGATCTACATAGACGGCCTCCCCGTAAACAGTTATCTTAAAAGCGACCAGTCAGCCAACCGGGTCTCTGTCATATCGGCCCAAAACAGGCTTGTCCGGGATTTAACCGTATCTGACAATATATTTGTGCTGCGCCGGGGCTTCCGCCAATATATTATCCAGCGGAAGGTACTGAACCGGGAGGCAAAGCGCCTGTTTTCCCAAAATGGAATCGAAATCCGTCCCGACATCACGGCGGACAAGCTGACGGAATTTCAGCGGGTGGTCATCGAGCTGATCAAAGCTGTCCTCAGGAGGGACCGGCTGATTATTTTTGACGAAATCAGCTCCTTTTTGAGCATGAAGGACATCCTGAAGCTCAGGGATATGATGCACCACTACAGCGCCCAGGGCTTCTCTTTTCTGTACATCGGCAATCACCATGAAGAAGTATGCCATATCTGCGGCCGTGTCCTGATGATGAAAAGCGGAAGAATCATAAAAAATATCCGGGACAGACAGATCTCTGCCCAGGATGTTTTAAAAATTGCCGGATCTGAAGGGTATCCTGAGCTGTACGTGCGGCTGCAAAATCCCATGCAGCAGCCGGAACCTCCTCTGGACGGAAACACAGCCGGCAATTCCGTCCTGGAGCTGCGCAATGTCACCAGCAGTTATTTTAAGCATGTGAGCTTCTCCGTTCATCCAGGCGAGTGCGTGGTTCTTTTGGACCGCAGCATGTCCCTGGTGGAAGAGACGCTGAAGATCTTCACCTCTCCCGGAACCCTGGAAGAAGGGGAAATCCTCTGCGGCGGGCGCTGCCTTACCCGGGAAGCCCCTATGAGACTTCTGGATGATTCCATTGCCGTGATCCAGGAATATCCCCATAAATCCATGATCTTTCCTCACCTTTCCTTTATGGAAAATCTGTCCATTCTCTCTGACAGGAAAATCAGCAGCCTCTTCCTGCAGAAAAAGGTGCGAAAAAGCATTCGCAGAGAATTTGAGCCTGTATTTGGAAAGGATTTAGATATCCGTGATATGAGGACTGCCTCCAAAGAAAGCAAGTATTCCCTGGTATACTACCGCTACTATATGCTTCGGCCAAAGATCCTCATCTGTATAAGGCCTTTTTCCGGGGCCGACATGTATCTGCGGCGGCATATCCTGAAGCTGATGCAAAAGCTCATGGAGCGCGGGATCGCCCTTTTAATCCTTACGTCGGGCCTTGCCGACACATATTTTGTGGCAGACCGTCTTCTCCTTTTGGAGAAAGGACATCTGGTCTGTGAATTTCCTAAGGAAAATTTCAAGGATCTTTGGACAAATCTCTTGCAAAACCAATAACTCTCCCCCTTAAGCAGAAGAAGCACCCCTGTTTTTCAAAAAACAGGGGTGTTATACTTAATTCAGAATCCAAAAGGGGTGTCAATACTTCCCGGGTATTCCCGCCCCAAAGTTCGTGAAAGGTAATGCATATGGAAGAATATATTGTTGAATTAAAGGACGTAACAAAATCTTTTCCGGGTGTGCTGGCGCTTGACAAGGTACAGTTTAATCTGAAGAGCGGAGAAGTCATGGCCCTTCTGGGAGAGAACGGCGCAGGCAAATCCACCCTTATGAAAATCCTCAGTGGCGTCTACACAAGAGACGAGGGAGAGGTCAGGATTTTCGGCAAAAGCGTAGGGGATCTCACCCCGAAAACGGCCCAGGAGCTGGGGGTAGCCATCATCCACCAGGAGCTGAACATGTGCCAGCACCTGACAGTGGCCCAGAATATTTTCCTGGGAAGAGAGCTGGTCAAAGGCGGACAGGTAGACAATCGAAGAATGAACCGGGAGGCAAAAAAAATTCTGGATGATCTGAACATTGACCTGGATCCGGACACGGTGGTGGGGGATCTGGCCGTCTCAAAACAGCAGATGGTGGAGATCGCCAAAGCCCTGTCTACCAATGCCCGGATTCTTATTATGGACGAGCCCACCTCGGCCCTCACTTCAAAGGAAATTGACGATCTTTTCGTAATTATCCGCAAGCTCAGGGCGGACGGAAAGGGAATCGTATACATATCCCACCGTCTGGAGGAGCTTCAGTATATCGTGGACCGTGTGACGATCATGCGGGACGGCAAATACATATTGACAAAGAACTTCAGCGAGATGACCATGGAAGAAATCATCTCCAACATGGTGGGCCGTGAGATCAAGGAAAAATTCCCCCGTATCTCCTGCGAAAAGGGCAAGAAGATCCTTGAGGTCAGAAACCTGAACGCCGGACGCATGGTGCGGGATATTAATTTTGAGCTGTATGAAGGGGAGATTGTGGGCTTTGCCGGACTTATGGGCGCCGGACGGACCGAGACCACAAGAGCGATCTTCGGCGTGGATCCCAAAGAATCCGGCGAGATCATCCTGGATGGAAAAACCCTGAAGATTAACTGTCCCATGGATGCCATCAAGGCCGGCATTGTCCTGGCGCCGGAAGACCGGAAAAAGGATGGGCTGTGTACGAAGCTCAGCATCCGTGACAACATCGCTCTTCCGAATCTGGATATTCTGTGCAGTAAGCTGGGCGTGGTAAACCGCAGAAAAGAAAAAGAAATGTCCGATAAGGCTGTCCATGATCTGATGATCAAGCTGCCGAACGACCAGGTAAACGCAGGCTCCCTCTCAGGAGGCAACCAGCAGAAAGTCGTGGTTGGCAAATGGCTGGCCAGGGATTCCAGAGTGGTTATTTTTGATGAGCCTACCAGGGGAATCGACGTGGCCGCAAAGGTAGAAATATACAATCTCATGAATCAGCTCAAGGCACAAGGTATCGGCGTCATGTTCGTCTCTTCTGAAATGCCGGAGATCATGGGAATCAGCGACCGGATCATAGTAATGTGCGACGGAAAGATCACGGGAGAACTGTCCCGGCAGGAGGCCACCCAGGATCAGATCCTGACGTATGCCACAAGATTTGAAAGCAAGATCGGTTAATGCGGGAATCAATCAATCGGAGGAAATATATCGTGGAAAAAGAAAAACAAAATGTATTCAAAAGAATCATGTCCATCCGGGGCATGGGACAGGTAGTCACCGTAACTGTGGGTCTTATCGCCCTCTGTATCGTATTCGGGATCATGAACCCCACCTTCTTCTCATCACGGAACGTGTCCAACCTGCTGCGTCAGATTGCGCCGATCCTTCTGGTAGGAATCGGCCAATCCTACGTCCTCATTACGGGAAATATTGATCTTTCTATCGGCTCCGTTCTGGGAATGAGCTGTATGATCTCCGCAACACTGATGACCAAGGGCGTCAATCCCTGGGCGGCTGTGGTGATCACCATGATCGTCTGCGTCCTTACTGGCGTATTAAACGGCCTTCTGGTGGCTCAGTGCAAGCTCCCGCCCTTTATCGCCACCCTTGGAACCATGACGGTGGCCCGGGGCGTGGCCCAGTTCGTAAACGGCAACTATAACACCGATGCCATCGGTGAAAAGGCAGAATTTTTCCGTGACGTCTTTTACTATGGAAAGACGGCCGGAATATACAATACCGTCTGGATCGCCCTCATTCTGTTTCTGCTCTTCAACTTCCTGCTGTCCAGAACCAGAACGGGACGCCATACATACGCCATCGGCAGCAACATTGACGCCGCTAAGCTTTCCGGCGTGAATGTAGTGGCTACCACAGTCAAGGTATACGTAGTCAGCGCCTTCTGTGCAGGAGTAGTAGGGCTCATCACCTGCGCCACCTCAGGAATGGGGACCATGGACGCTGGAAACATGTATGAGATGTATGCGGTGGCAGCTTCCGTAATCGGCGGTGTGTCCACTCTCGGCGGCCAGGGCATCCTCATTGGAACTGTCATCGGCGCCGCAATCTGGGGCGTGCTCCAGAACGGCCTGCAGTTCGCAGGCGCCCCTGTGGCCATCCGGAATATTGTCATCGGTATTATCGTAGTGGTATCTGTACTTCTGGACGTAATTATCCGTACTGGAATGCCCAGAAAGAAAAAAGCAAATTAACACTTGGCCATTAAAGCGTGCAGCGCTTTAAAATAAAAAATTTTAAGGGAGGTTTCTACTATGAAACGTAAATTATTTGCAACCTTGCTTGCAGCAGTCATGACAGGCAGCCTGTTATCAGGCACAGCAGCTTTTGCTGAAGAGGAAATAAGCGTAATCCTCATCACAATGGACAGCACAGACCAGCACTGGGTATCTGTAGACGCCGGAGCTCAGAGAGCAGCCGAAGAACTGGGCGTATCCTACCAGTGGATGGCTCCGGATAAGAAGGACGACGCACAGCAGATCGAGCGTGTAAACAACGCTATTGCGGCAGGGGCAGACGCCATCGTTATCGCCGCAAACGGCCCCGATGCAATTACAGCCTCTCTGGAGGAAGCACAGGCTGAGGATATTAAAGTCGTATACGTAGACTCACCGGCAAATCTTGAGGCAGAAGCTACCTTCTCAACAGACAACGTAGCCGCAGGAACTACCGCCGGCGAAGAGATGATCAAAGAACTTGACGCACAGGGCATTACAGAAGGAACCATCGGTATTGTAAACGTAAACGCAGCCACACAGTCCACTATGGATCGTGAAGAAGGCTTCCGTGCAGCCTTTGAAGGAACTGGCTTTGAACTTCTGGAGACACAGTACGGCGAAGGCGACGCTGCAAAGTCTCAGGATATCGCCGACAACTACATTACTCAGGGCGTAGTAGGCATCTTCGGAGCTAACGAAGGCGCAACCGTAGGCGTAGGCAATGCCATCAAAGGCGCCGGCGGCGGAATCGTAGGCGTAGGTTTCGATAAATCCGACGCAATTCTTTCCCTGATCGAAGACGGATCTCTTCTCTGCACAATGGCCCAGAACCCGGACGTTATGGGATATGAAGGTGTGAAGGCCGCAGTTGCCGCAGTAAACGAAGAAGAGATCGCAGAGACCAACGTAGACACTGGCGTATCTGTAATCAACGCAGAATCTCTGGCCGGAGAAGGCGCAGAGGCTGAGACCGAGGCTGCAGAAGAAGCTGAGACCGAGGCTGCAGAGACGGAAGCCGTTGAAGAAACAGAAGCTGCAGCAGAGGCTGAAACAGAGGCATAAATTCTGCCGGCTCATAAAAATACACATGACAGACGGCGCAGGGGGGCTGCCGGTTAATACCGATTTTTCCCTCTGACATGCAGGGAAGATACAATCCCAGAGAATTCGGGCTTTTTTAAGCTCAAATTCTCTGCGGAACTGTATCTTCCTTTTTGTACCCTCCTGTTTCAGGGTGAAAAACTCCCTTGTTTGGATTTTGCAAAGCGCTCCATTTTGTCATGTAACTCACTTGTAATAAGCTTTTGTCCGGCGCCGTCTGCTTTCACTGCAAAAAATCGTGTGCAATGGTCAAAAATACGCTGGGTGTCCATGTATACGCCAGATCCCGCAAACCTTCCCCTGTCAATGCATTAAAGTTTTCCGCAAAGCCATGCTCTGATACCATTTTCTATTCTTCAACACGGCGATCATATTTTTACGAATCTCCTCCGGCAACCGGCGTCCAAGTAGAATCGCTGTATAACCGAGCAGAGATTCTGAGGGCAGGATTATTTTGTCTCTATACTTCTGTCCGCTTCTTGTACGGCTTCAACGACTTCCAGCTACTTTCTTGTGTACTTAAGTTCTTCCCGAAAAGAAATCCACTTCTCAGGTCGGATATTATAACGATAAAGTTGGCCGAGATTGGCAGAAACACCTTGCAAACTTTCTCGGATTAACAGATTTTCTTTTTTATCTTTTTGTGATATGATAAATAGTATGAGATACAGAAGTTGCAATATGATTGTTCGTTATAATGAGATTATCGAATTCATACCTGATAATATGGGGGAAAAATAATGGATAAAAAGAGAATTGGTCAGATTAAAGAGCAGTTTGACCTTGTTATACATAGTGATGAGACTGCCAATATTGAATTTTGGTTTGCACGTGAATTGATGCCGCTGCTTGGATATGAACGTTGGGAAAACTTTGATAAGGCAATCGCTCGTGCAATAGAATCCTGTGAAACCAGTGGTATTGAGGTATCGGATCATTTTCGTGAGGTCACGAAAATGATTGAGACCGGCAAAGGCGCACATAGGCCGGTCAGAGACTATATGATGACCCGTTATGCTTGCTTTCTGGTTGCCCAAAACGGTGATCCGAAAAAAGAAGAAATCGCATTTGCACAGAGCTATTTTGCTGTGCAGACCAGAAAGCAGGAACTGATTGAAGAACGCATTGCACTTATCGAACGCACAGAGGCCCGCGGCAGATTACGTGAATCCGAAAAGCGCCTTTCTCAAAACATCTATGAACGCGGTGTTGATGATGCCGGATTTGGCCGTATCCGCTCTAAAGGCGATCAGGCTTTGTTCGGAGGACGTACCACGCAAGAGATGAAGTCCCATCTGGGTGTAAAGGATAATCGCCCTCTTGCAGATTTCCTGCCTACTTTGACGATTGCTGCAAAAAATCTAGCAACAGAAATAACGAACTATAATGTGGAAGAAAAAGATTTGCAGGGCGAACAGGCCATTACCGGCGAACACGTACAAAATAATCTGTCTGTCCGAGAGATGCTTGGACAACGTGGTATCAAACCGGAGGAACTGCCCCCGTCTGAAGATATTAAAAAATTGGAGCGCCGTGTAAAATCGCAGGAAAAGAAATTAGCGGCACATGCAGGCAGATTGCCGGAACTGAAAGACGTAAGAAACAACGATGACAAATAAAATACCCTCCTTTGTTTCCGGATATTTTGTGACAGTCCTGCGCCGCAGCCGGACAACGACTTCGTAGATCTGTCCGAACAGCGCCGTAATGCCAATGTCGTTGTTGAACGCCATAATCGAAAAGACCGCACCGAAAAAAGAGAGCTTTCTGCAGATGATAAGATAATCATAATCGTAAACGCAGCCATAAAGGAGAATTCAATTATGCTTGATTTTAAAAACGGAGAAGTATTTAAGCTAAGAAAAACTGGAAAATTTTCAAACGAGAAATTTATCGCCTCGCTTTTTGTCCCTGGAGAGGTTTTTATCGGCGAATATCAGTCTGTGCGGGACTATGTGATTTTTACAAATAAGAGAGTCATCGCTGTCAACATTCAGGGGGTTACCGGCAAAAAGAAAGATTATACTACCCTGCCATATTCTAAAATTCAGGCATTCTCTATTGAGACATCCGGTGTTTTAGATTTGGACAGTGAGCTGGAGCTGTATTTCAGCGGCCTGGGACTTGTAAAATTTGAGTTTACGGGCGGAAGCGATATTGCAGGTATCGCCACAACCATTGGGGAATACCTGCTTTAAAATACGATATTCATGCAAGCGGCAAGAAAAGGCAGAAATAAAAAGGGAGATTACCCTGCCGGAATGTGGGACTTTATAAAAGCCCGAATTCCCAGGGTAATCTCCCTTTCTTTCTATTTCCTATTATTAAAAGCCAGTCTCGGTGTGCAGACAGCAGGGCGCACTTGTGCGACATGCTGTCTGGGCACCAGAGACGCTAACCCGTATTCGCATTCTGGGCTATCGCCCAGAATGCGAATACGGATAGGGCGCTGCGTGCCAGTGGCACGCGTTTAGCGCCGACCGAAGCGGAGCGGAGACTTGCTGGAGCGCCAAAGGTGCGGAGCAATCCGTGGCTTTTATGCGTAGCGATACCTGCGCCAGCAGGCATGTAAGTTTATTTAAAAAACTATTTTATGAAATATGTCTCAGCGATTTTCTAAACTGAAAGTAGAAGAGAACGGCGGTAAAAGAAACCGCCAGGAAATCCGCTACCGGCTCCGCCATGTAGACAGCCGTGGTCTGATCTTCCCTAAAAATCTGAGGCATTATATAGATCAGCGGGATCAGCAGAATAAACTTCCTCATAACAGCCACCGTGATAGAGGCCTTGGCATTTCCCAATGCCGTAAAAGTCATCTGACAGGCCATCTGAATCCCAAACAAGAGGAGGCAGGCTGTATAGATCCTCAAGGCGCTCTTGGTAAAGGCTAAAAGCTCTGCGGAATTCGTAAACATGAAAGCGAATCCCTGCGGAAAAATCATTATAGTGGCCCATAAAAGTGTGGAATATGTCAGACTTACTTTCAGCAGCAGCTTAAAAGCGGCTTTTACCCGCTCTGCGTTCCGGGCTCCATAATTATAGCTGATGATGGGCTGCGCTCCCTGCCCAAGCCCCTGCAGGGGCAGCATGGCAAACTGCATGACACTTGTAAGAATCGTCATGGCTCCCACCGCTATATCTCCGCCGTATTTCAGCAGAGATGAGTTAAAGCAAATGGAAATGATACTCTCACTGGACTGCATAATAAAGGCAGAAAGCCCCAGCGCCATACAGGGAAGAACAATCTTCCCATTCAGCCTCATGTTTTTTGTCTGCAGCTTTAAAGTTGTTTTCTTTCCGAAAAGGAAAATCAGAACCCAGGCACAGGACATAGCCTGGGAAATGATGGTGGCCCAAGCTGCTCCCTCTACCCCCATGCCAAACCCGAAAATAAATATCGGATCCAGAATAATATTGGCCACCGCCCCAATCAGAACAGACAGCATCCCCGTTCTGGCGAATCCCTGGGCCGTGATAAAAGCATTCATTCCCAACGTCATCTGAACGAATATAGTCCCCATGGCATATACATTCATATACGCCACCGCATATCCAATCGTATTCTCACTGGCCCCGAAAGCCATAAGAAAATCCTGGTTCCAGAGAAGCAGCGCAGCCGTCAGCAAAACCGATATAATAAACTGCACCACGAAACAATTTCCAAGTATTTTCTCCGCAGTATCATGGTCTCCTTTCCCCATGAAAATGGACGCCCTGGGGCCGCCGCCGTACCCTACGAAACCCGCAAAAGCCGTCACAATCATAATCAGCGGCATACACACCCCCACTCCTGTCAGGGCTTTGTCCCCAATATCTGGGATGTGTCCAATATATATACGATCCACAATATTATAAAGCATATTAATGATCTGGGCCGTTACAGTAGGCAGCGCCAGCTTCAGCAAAAGCTTCCCCACAGGCTCTGTCTTCAGAAAATCTTTATTCTCATTCATTGATCCATTCCCTCTTCCATTTCCCTAATTGTATTCAAAACGAGCCTCTCGTTGTACTGAAGAAATTCTTTCTCCTCTTCCTCTGAAAATCCTCTGAAGATTTTGTCCCTAAATCCTCTCCAAACTCTTTCTATGTCTTCAGTAATAGGTTCTGCTTTCTCTGTGAGCGAGAGATGTATTTTCCGCCGGTCCTCTCTATCCTGGCTCCGTACCAGCAGTCCCTTTTGAATCAGGTTCTCCACCCCCTGGGATACGCTGCTCTTGGAAAGCATCCTCAGTTCTGCAATCTCAGCCGCCGTATCCCGCCCCGGATGATTGTGCAAGAAACTGATAATGGTGGCTTCAATCGGCATCAATCCATAATCTTCGCAGACCGGCTTAAGCATATGATCATACAGTTTTATAATCCGGCGTATATTAACCAGAAGCGTGTTTGAACTATACATTGTCCCGCCTTCCTTCAAAGCCGATTAAATAGTTCTATTCCGAACCATTTTCCAAAGAACTATTATACTCTTTGATCAGAAAAAGTCAATATGATATAAACTAGGAGTATAAAACGTGCAGAAAAAACAAAGTAAAATATGAATTTCTAATTGACGCCGGCGGCTGTTGGTTTATAGTAATATAAAAAGCAAAAGGGGAAATGGTTATGCAAAAATTTGAATGGACAGGACGCTGGATTACACCCTGTGAGGATATGGGGGATATCTGTCCTGTGTTCCGTAAAAAATGGACTGCACAGAAAAATATAACTCGCGCAGTAGCGTATCTGACTGCTCTGGGAGTATACGAAGCTTCTCTCAATGGAAAACCAGTGGGTGAAGAGGTACTTTCTCCCGGATGGACAGTATACCGGAAAAGGCTGCAATACCAGGAATATGATATCACAAAGCTTCTGCAGGAAGAAAACTGCCTGACGGTGACCGTGGGCAGAGGATGGTTTCGCTCTCCCATGCCGGGGTGGATGGATTTTGAGGAAAAAACTTTGCGATATAACCAAAAAGCGGCGCTACTTGTAGAAATTCATCTGTATTATGAGGATGGGACGAAACGCATTCTCTCCAGCGATGAAACCTGGGAATGCGCCGAGAGTCCTGTGAGATTCAGTGAAATTTATGACGGGGAACATTATGACGCCACCTTTACTCCTGCTTATTCCTTGAGGGCCAAAATTCTGGAATGGCCCTATGATATTCTCATTCCTCAGGAGGGGGAAAAGATCCTGGAACAGGAGAGAATTAAGGCGAAAAGGATTTTCGTCACTCCTGCCGGGGAAACCGTCGTTGATTTCGGCCAGGAGGTGACCGGCTATGTGGAGTTCAGCCTCGAAGCTCGAAAGGGAGAGGAAGTCCGTTTTCTGCACGGCGAAATGCTGGATTCCAAAGGTAATTTTTACAATGAAAATTATCGAAGCGCAAAAGCGGAGATCATTTATATCTGCAGGGACGGCAGACAGAGCTGGCATCCCCATCTGACCTTTTTCGGATTTCGTTATCTGAAACTGGAAGCCTATCCAACCCACCCCAAGCCAGAACAGTTTACAGCTATCGCAGTACATTCTGACATGAGAAGAACGGGAAACTTCCGCTGCGGTTTGGAATTGGTAAACCAGCTTTATTCTAATATCATATGGGGGCAGAAAGGAAATTTCCTGGACGTTCCTACGGACTGCCCGCAGAGAGATGAACGGCTGGGCTGGACCGGGGACGCTCAGGTATTCGTAAAGGCCGCAAGTTATAATTATGATGTAGAGCGGTTCTTCCGGAAATGGCTCCGGGATTTGAAAGCGGATCAAAGACCGGACGGGGCCGTTGGCCAGGTAATTCCCGATTATATTGCCCATGAGCAGCCAAGCGCCGCCTGGGGAGATGCAGCCGTGATCTGCCCCTGGCAGATTTATCAGACTTACGGCAATGAAGAAGTGTTAAAAGAACAGTTTTCCAGCATGAAAGCATGGGTAGATTATATCACCGCAAGCACAGCTTCAGAAAGGCTATGGACTGGAGGCGTACATTTTGGAGACTGGCTTGGACTGGATGCGGCCCCCGGCAGCTATAAGGGAGCTTCCAGGGAAGATTTCATCGCTTCTGCCTTTTACATACATTCCACGGAATTGCTGATAAAAGCAGGACATATTCTCGGAGAGGATATAAACTTTTATGAGCAGCTTCTCCAAAAGCTGCGAAAAACCTTTCAGGAGACCTTTACCGACTGCCGAACGCAGACAGAATATATTCTGGCGATCTGGTTTTCTTTGACAGAACAGCCCCAGAAAGCCGCCGATGATCTGGCAACAATGATCCTTGCGGATGGCTGCCGAATGCGGACAGGTTTTGTGGGAACCCCCTATCTTTTGCATGTCCTGAGTAAATACGGATATACAGAACTGGCATATACTCTGCTGCTTCGGGAAGAATATCCTTCCTGGCTTTATTCTGTAAAGAAAGGAGCCACAACAGTCTGGGAACATTGGGACGGTATTATGGAGAATGGGGAGTTCTGGAGCAAAGATATGAACTCCTTTAATCATTATGCTTATGGAGCTGTGGCTGACTGGCTCTATGAACAGGCGGCAGGAATTCAGATACCGGAAGGACACCCCGGATTTTCAAAAGTTCTCATCGAACCAAAACCGGACCAGCGTCTTGGATGGCTGGAAGCATCCATACAGACAAGAAACGGTCTGGTAAAATCTTCATGGAAATACCAGGAAAACAAGATCCGCTATGAGATTCATGTGGATATGCCGGCAGAAATCAGGATCGCCGAGCAATGCTGGCAGGCAGAGCCAGGAGATTATATTTTCTGGTCGTAGAGGGAACTTCTCATACCCTTTTGTCTAAAAATTTGGCTGGCAGGCATACAGATCCTAAAACCTGCCAGCCTGAAATGGAGGTCTGCATGCCGCCGATGCTTTAAGCCAAAAACTGTTTTAGATATCTCCTGCTCAGCCTCAGTGAATCCAGTATTTTCTCCTGTGATCCCTCAAAGGCACGGTCCTCAATCTCTATGCAAATATTTCCGTCATATCCGATATCCATCAATGCTGAGATATATTTTGACCAGTCAACATTTCCCAGTCCCGGAATTTTGGGAGACATATATTCCAATGGATAAGCCATAGTCCCGACTTTTCTAAGCTTTTCCGGATACAATTTAATGTCCTTACAATGAACATGCATGAGCCGATCCCTGAAGTCATAGAGAGGCTGAATATAATCCATCATCTGCCAAATAAAATGGGATGGATCATAGTTGATTCCTAAATTATCATTTGGCAGTATTTCAAAAATTTTATCCCAGACAACCGGCGTAGTCATCAGATTCTGCCCGCCTGGCCATTGATCTGCTCCAAACAGCATAGGGCAGTTTTCAATAGCAATCTTCACTCCCAGATCCTGGGCTAACTTTAATATCGGAGGCCAGTATTCTTTTACCAG
>DVGR01000270.1 GCA_018712605.1 Candidatus Choladousia intestinigallinarum | reverse complement strand
CTTGTTTTCTGCACTGGCTGGCCGGCACCCTTTTCCCCACCATAAGGGACGTCAATCTCCCGGGTATCCAATTCCTTCAGGCTCTTTGGATGGATGACCTGCTCTCCGCCATATACGAAAAAGTTAAATGCATCCGCAAAGATTTCATTCTGTCTCATATATTTTGTTGTTACCGTATCTTTTACTCCCAAAGGATTCACCACCTTTATTATATGACGCTGCTAAGCATATATCCTTTTCTGTTACTTGCATCATATCATAGCAACTTACGTTTTACAAGCAGGAAGCTTTTTTCAGAATTTCCAGTTTCAGAATATATCTTCCTCATCCCAGAACTCATCATTCTCTCCAGATATATGATCTTCTCTCTGCCGGTCTAGCCGGTCATAGGCTTCCATCAGTTCCTCATAAGACGCATATGGTTCCAGTCCAAGTTCTTCCCATGTACTCCCAAACGGTACTCCTACGCCTGTATATCCGGCAATAAATGCAAAAATATCGTCCGAATTTTCATAAAGAAAATCTTTCTCCTGCTGTGCCTTCTGCTCTTTTGCCAAATGCTTCTGACGGATGCGTTCTTCCTCACTGCGCTTCACTGCATCCAGATATTCCTGTGTAAACTCCACACCGATTTCCTGAAGGTCCCTGATTGCCGCAGTAATATCAATATGGAATCTCTTTCTGTAATTCTTCGCCATATGTTTAGGAGAGCCATTATAAGTCTGTATCCATTGTCTTGCTTTTTGAAGCCTGATTTCTTTCCTCTGTGTTTTTGTTATTCCAGTTTTTTTCTTACCCATAAGCTTCGCTCTTTTCTACCGTTTGGCCATAAATCGTCTGTCTCCATGGAGATCAGCGCATTGAACGAATTAAGCCGGATAAAGCCAGTTTTCCCATATCAACGATTGCTTTCTGCACCAATGGACTTTCCTTATAATGCGGGATTTCATTAATAATATCTTTGATCACTGTGCACCCCCTGAATTAATTAAATTGTTTGCTTTCCGATAACAGCAGCCCTGCCAGCGTCAGAACGGTTCCGGCCCCTGTCAGCCAGGTAAACGGCTCATGGAGGATAAGCACAGATGCCGCCACCGTGATAACAGGAACCAAATAAATATAAATGCTGGTCTTTACTGCTCCCAGCAGCTTGACCGCAAAATTCCATGTAACGAAACAGAGCGCAGAAGCTCCCAGCCCCAAAAAGATCATGTTCAGCAGATAGGTCAAATTCGCAAAACGTCCCAAACCAAACTTGAAGTCAAAGAAGAACAATGCCGGTATCATAAATAGAATACCGTAAAAAAATACACGTCTGCTTGTTTGGATGATGTTATATCCAAAGTCACTGATCTTCCTTGTCAGGATGGAATAGCAGGCCCATAAGAAAGCAGCCAGCAGCGCCAGCAGATCACCCACAGGATTGAGCTGCAATGAGGATCCGTTGAAACTGATCAGCGCAATTCCCCCCATAGCCACAAGAAAGCCAATGAAGAAATTGGCCCGCAATTTCTCGTCCTGTTTCAAAAATATATGGGACAAAATTGCGGTAAAGAAAGGGGCAACGGAAATAATTACTCCTACATTGGAGGCCATCGTATAGGTCAATGCGATATTTTCCAGCAGATAATAAAGGCACACTCCGCATAACCCCGCTCCGGCAAAGGTAAGCTCCTGTCTGCCTGTCGTTTTTGGCATACGGTGAGGATAAACGATCAGCAGTGCCAGCAGTCCCATGACAAAACGGAAAAACAAAATCTCTATGGGCTGAAAATCTATTAATAGCACTTTTGTAGAAATAAAAGTGGTTCCCCAAATTAGAATCGTAAGCAGCGCAGCTAAGTGTCCGATTGTTTTATTATGTTTCATGTCGTTCTCCCCCCTGTTTCCTCTTTCTTCAAGAATATCTCACGGTAGGCACCAGGGGATAAGCCGATAAAGAGATTAAAGTAATTGGTAAAATGGCTTTGATCGGAAAAACCGGTCTGCATAGCCGCCTCAATGGGCGCAACGCCCCGTTCCAGCAATTTTTTTGCCGCACCGATCCGGATATTTTCCAGATAGCAGTAAGGCGTAACACCTTTCGCTTTAGCGAAAGCCCGCAGCAATGTGGATTTACTCAAATTCGCACACCGGCAGATCTGGTCTAAGTAAATGCACTCGGTATAATGCTGCTCCATAAAAGCGCAGGCTTTTTCAATTTCTTCCCGGCACTCTGGAATACATTCTTCAAAAGGCTGCCCGTAACGCTGGATCAACAACGACAGCAGCAAAAGAAGGTTTTCTTCTTTGTCAAATTCCATAGAACCATTCATAATCAGCTCATGGAGAGGACGCAGATAGCAGGTGATTTCTTCATCATATATGACGGTCTGCGCAAAGCCTGGAAGTGAACGATTTCCAGTGACTTCCTCAGCCAGATCCAGCATGATTTCCTTTGTGACGTTAAAGCCCCGATAATCCAGTGTCCCATTGTCGGTCTGGGCACAGGCATGGTTATCCCCCGGATTAAACAGAACAATATCGTTTCTCCCAATGGTGTACTCTCGATTTTTGCAGGACAGGCAGCGTTCTCCATCTTCTACAAATCCGATTACATAGTATTCATGGAAATGGTTCGGAAACGGCTGCACAATTCCCTCAAAGCGGTAGGCTTCTATACGCAGTTCATCATCATAGACTACCGTTCTCGTTTCTTTCTTCATGTACATTTCCTCCTTAGACTCTTTTATTATATCACTGAGAATTTTAAAAGGCTTGTAAAATATCTTCATTTTAATCAGAGCTGCAAATGAAGTCCGTTACCTGTGCGTTTAGGCCGGTAAACTCCCCGTCAGAACCGACTTCTAAATGCGTAAGTAAATCCCCATAAAAAAGTGCCGGGCGCAAGGCCGTCAGGCCGCCGCATCCGGCGTTTTCTTTAATATTCAGGATTTTCTAAAATATAGCGACAGCGCAACCGATACTGGCCGTATGTCAGAACACATCAATCCGTTGTCCGCAGTCTTTCCACGATACTTTGCTTTTCCAAA
>DVGR01000269.1 GCA_018712605.1 Candidatus Choladousia intestinigallinarum | reverse complement strand
TTGGCATCCCGGCGAATATTTCTCACCGCAACCTTTCCGGCTTCGCCTTTTTTCTTAACATCTTTTACCAGCTCTTTTCTTCTCTCCTCCGTCAGCTCCGGAAAAATCAGCCGGATCACTTTCCCGTCATTGGTGGGATGAATCCCGATATCTGAGGTGAGGATTGCCTTCTCGATCGGCTTTATCATAGACTTCTCCCAGGGCTGAATCTGAAGGATCCTGGGTTCAGGAACCGTAATATTCCCTACCTGCTGCAGAGGCGTAGGCGTTCCGTAGTAGTCTACTTTAATCTTATTCAGCACATTGGGATTGGCTCTCCCTGCCCGAACCGTGGCAAATTCAGCCAGCAGGCTGCTGTAAGATTTTGTCATCTTCTCGTCATAAACTTTAATTCTGTCATCCATCTCTCTTCCTCCTCTATCTCAGTGAACTCCTTCGCTCCGGCGAAGGATTCCCTTTCACATTTTTCTACACGGTAACCCGTGTTCCCTTTCCTTCGCCGCTGACGGCTCTGACAATGCTGTTCTCGTCATTAAGCCCGAACACCAGCATCGGCATCTTCTGTTCCATACACAGAACGGAAGCAGTCATATCTACCACGCCAAGCTTCTTATCAATCACATCCTGGATAGAAATCTCATCGTAGCGCTTTGCCAAGGGGTTGTCCTTGGGATCGCTGTCGTACACTCCGTCCACGGATTTAGCCAGCAGAATCACCTCTGCTTCAATCTCCACAGCCCGAAGCACCGTAGTGGTATCTGTGGAAAAATACGGATGTCCCGTCCCTCCTGCAAAAAACACGACTTTTCCCTCACCAAAGTAATCCATAACCCGATCCTTGGAAAACAGCTCTGTAAAAGCGCCGCAGGAAAACGGTGTCATCACGGCTGTACCAATCCCCGCCGAGCGAAAAATCTCCGAAACATAAATGCAATTCATCACTGTAGCCAGCATACCGATCTGGTCCGCCTTAGTCCGGTCGATGCGTTTGCTGGATCTGCCCCGCCAGAAATTGCCGCCGCCGATCACCACGCCGATCTCCATTCCCAGATCGCAAAGCTGCCTTACCTGCCTGGCCACCTCCATTACAGTGGCCTCGTCAAAACCGGTCTTTTTATCTCCAGCCAAGGCTTCTCCGCTCAGCTTTAAAAGAACTCTTTTCATTCTTTTTATCTCCTTACGTTTTTCTTTCCCTATTATACCAATAAATGCAAACAAAATCTACCAAAAGTTCTCTCAGGCAGCTTCTTTCTGCTTTCTTCTGTGGGATCGGTACAGCTTCGACAGCTTTTTAATCCACAGGCTCAGATATCGGAAGGTGGGCTCTGTAATAATCGCAAACATCACCAGAAGCATCAGACATTTTTTAGAGATGCTGCTGATGGCAAAAATACTGCTGACAAAAATCATACAGTAAACAAGGCCTGCGGCCATGGCGATCCACAGCAGCCAGTGAGCCTTGGTCATAGGCGATGCAATCTGATACAGAATCATCAGTCCCACGATGGCCAGCAGGATGGTGCAGGAAGTGGATACGTCATTTTCACTCACATTAAATTCCATGCAGAACAGATAAAGGGCGCTGACCGTCAGAAAATCCGTCAGCCCGCCTGGAAGCGCCTTAAACAGCACATTGCTCAGAAAATGACCCTGGATTCTGTCCGTGTTTCTCTCCAGCGACATAAAGAAAGCCGGAATTCCTATGGTAAACATGCTGATCAGCGAAATCTGGGACGGTTCCAGAGGATAATTTACCATCAGGATTATGGAGAAAATCGAAAGAAACAGCGAAAAAATATTTTTTACCAAAAAGAGACTGGCCGTTCTTTCGATGTTGTTCACCACCCGTCGTCCCTCCGCCACTACAGAAGGCATCTTGGAGAAATCAGACTCCAGCAGGACAATCTGAGCCGCCTGGGCCGCCGCATCGCTTCCCGAGGCCATGGCAATGCTGCAGTCTGCATCCTTCAGAGCCAGGATGTCATTCACCCCGTCCCCGGTCATAGCCACTGTGTGTCCCGCCTTCTTCAAAGCGCTGATGAGCTGCCGCTTCTGCTCAGGCTTCACCCTTCCGAATACGGTGTAGGAAGACGCTGCCCGCTCAAGCTCCTCCTGGTCAGCGAAGACGGATGCATCTACGTACTTCTCCGCCCCTGCGATTCCCGCCTCTGCGGCCACCTGGGACACGGTCACAGGGTTATCCCCTGATATTACCTTAATCTCCACTCCCTGCTGCGCAAAATAGTGGAAGGTCTCTTTTGCATTTGCCCGGACAGGATTTGCCAGCAGAACCATTCCTATAGGCTCAACCGGCTCCGTCAGGGGTTTGCCCTCCAAAGTCCCCATATATCTGGCAAAGACCAGAACCCGGTAACCCTGGCGGCTCCAGTTTTCAATGGACGGCGCATACTCCTGGTACTGACCGCGGAGGATAAATTCCGGCGCTCCCAGTACGTACTGCCCTTCATCAAAGGCAGCGCCGCTGTACTTATTCTCTGAGGTAAAAGGAAAAATCTGATTAGGACGCTTTCCGCTCCGTTTACGGAAATATTCCTTGACAGCTTTCATTGTAATATTATCTGTAGCCATGGCTGCGGCAAAATCCCCCACGGCCAGCTCCGCCTCGTTCTGCTCTTCCGCCGTAAAGGCTTCTTCAGCGCTCTGTTCCTGGCCTTCTTCGCCCCCGTCCTTTTTCCGCAGCGGAAGAAATTTCTTCACTGTCATAGTATTGTCCGTGACAGTGCCCGTCTTATCCACGCAGAGAACGTCTACCCTGGCAAGGGTTTCGATGCACTTCATATTATGGACCAGCACCTTCTGCATCGCCAGGCGCATGACGCTGACTACCAGGGCAACGCTGGCCAGAAGATACAATCCCTCCGGTATCATTCCGATCACGGCGGCAACCGTAGCGGTGACGCTGTCCCTAATGGAAGAACCGCCGATAAAATACTGCTGGCTGAACAGAACGATCCCTATGGGAATAATCACAATTCCCACCATCTTGACGAGACGGTCCAGAGATCGGATCATCTCAGACAGTTCCTCATCATTCATAGCCTTGGCTTCCAGGGTAAGGGAGGATACATAAGAGTCTTTTCCCACTTGCTCCACTCTGGCCCTGCATTCCCCGGACACGATAAAGCTGCCCGAAAGAAGCGTGCTTCCCTGCTTTTTAGAGATCTGATCCGCTTCTCCCGTAATAAGGGATTCATTGACCAGAACTTCCCCCTCTTCCACCACGGCGTCCGCAGGAATCTGATTACCCGCACGGAACACGATCACATCATCCACCACCAAATCTTCAGCCGGGATGGTTTTCTCCTGTCCGTCCCGGATCACAGAGGACTTAGGCGCATTTAAAATACTGAGATCGTCCAGCACTTTTTTAGCTCTCAGCTCCTGAATGATTCCTATAAAAGTATTGGCAAGCACGATAGGGAGAAAACTCAGATCCCTGAAAGAACCTACCAGGCACAAGAGAACAGCAATGATAAAAAAAATCAGGTTGAAATAAGTAAACACATTACTGTAGACGATCTCCTTGGTGGACTTGGAGGGTGATTCCACAGGAGCGTTCACCGCCCCGTAAGAAATCCTCTCCTGAACCTGCTCTTCTGTCAAACCCACGCTGATGTCCGGCTTACAGCGCTTCAGGGGAGCCACATGCTCCGGAAGCTGATATTCTTCCGGAATTACCTGTGTCCTGCTGAATTTTTTCCGAAAGGCCTTAATACTCTCCCAGAGAGCTTTGCTCTCCACTTTTTCGTGAATTTCCTTTTCTTCGGCATTTTCCACTACCGCCAGCTCTTCCCGGCTGCTTTCCTGCTGCTTTTTCATGTCCCATTCCTCTATTCACGGTTCCGCCTCATCCCCGGTGTCAGTACGCAAGCTTTTCCCCGGGGATCTGCGGAACGATTAAATTTATAACAAATTCTGTTATTCGTCAGTTTATTCTATCATACCTCCCTATGTTTTTTAACCCTGCAAATTCTGAAATTTTCTTTAACTGTCTCTAAACAATTCTATACAAAACTTGTCACCACTCCCCATTTCTGTTATACTGCTAAAGGATATGGTGAAAAGGAGATGTCTTTATGGGATTATTAAAAAAGCTGACCAATGTAATGACCTTTGGTTATCTGCTTGTATTAGATAAGAAGGTACCCGATGATCTGGCCCGGGTAAAAAGGCTGCAGAACAAAAAAATTCACCGCCTTATGAAGCGGGCCTATGAAATTCCCTTCTACCGGAAGAGATTTGAGGAAAACCATCTGACTCCTGATGACTTTCACTGCAGTGAGGATCTGGTGAAATTTCCCGTCCTTACAAAAGATGAACTTCGTGTCTGGATGAAGGAGCTGTACGATCAGAATCCGGAAACCAGGGATTCCTGGGATGAGACCAGCACCAGCGGTTCCACGGGAGTTCCCCTTCGTCTGTACCAGTCGCAGAGGGAACACGCCTTTGCCAACGCCAACTGGATCCGTATTCTTATGACGCTGGGATATAATCCTTTCTTCGGGCGGATGGTTTCCTTTGAATCCAGTTACCGAAAGGAAAAGAAATCCCGAGATTCTTTTATCCAGCGCTTTGGAATTCTTCAGAGAAGAATTCTCTCCGAGAGACGCTGCGTGGGGGATGAAACCGCAAAAGTGATCCAGGAACTGAACGAGTACGCCCCGGATCTCATCTGTCTGCGCAAAAACTGCATTGTGCGGATCGCCCTCTACGCCCAGGAACATAATCTTAAAATCCGCCAGCCCAAGTGGTATATTCCCGTCAGCGAGATGGTGGACGAGATGACGCAAAAAATTTTGAAAAAAACCTTCGGCCCCGGCCTTGTGGACGCCTATGGCTCAGACGAGACAGGAAGCTGTATTATAAAGGCCCCCGGGAAGGATTACTACGATATCTGCAACGATACCCACGTGGTGAATATCTACGATGACCAGGGACGTCTGGCCGACAATGGAAAGGTTATCCTTACCCCGCTGTACAAAACGGATTTTCCCATTATCAACTATGATATCGGGGATATGGCCTCCTCCTTTACAAAGGAGGGCATCCGGTTTATTACGAAAATCCACGGCCGACTGAACGATATGGTAAAGCATGAGAAGGGGGAGTCCACCTCCGTGCTGGAGCTGCGTAAGATTCCAAACGGAATCACCGGCATCGCCCAGTTCCGTTACGTGCAGGATTCTTATCATGACCTGCGGGTGGAGCTTGTGCGGGACCCAAAAGACACAACTTATACAAATGAAGAGATCGACCGTTTCTTCCGCAAACGTCTTCAGGAACTGTACGGAGATGAATTCAGGATCGAGATCCGCTGGCTGGATGTGATTCCTCCGGATCCCAATGGGAAGCTCCGCTGTTTTGTATGCAACATCAAAGAATAAGGAGACATCCTATGCCCAAGAAACAGGAAGGAAATAAATCCCTGAACCGCCTTGCACTGAGAGCAGGATTATTTTATGTAATCTCCCAGCTCTTCGTGCGGGGCATTACCTTTTTAACCACGCCGGTTTTCACCCGGCTTTTAACGAATGAACAGTATAATCAGGTACAGATCTTTGAATCCTGGCTGCTTCTCTTTGCCCCGATCATGTCCCTGTGCCTGTGGCGCAGCGTAGAGCGCGCGAAATACGATGTGAAGGAACGCTTCAATGAGTTTACTTCCAGTGTGCAGACCCTTTCCTATTTGTCCATCGCCGCTTTTTCCCTCCTTTTTCTGATCTTCAGAAAACCGGTGGGGGAATTCTGCTCCATGACGGATCTGATGCTGGTCATCGCTCTGCTGTACACCTTTGCCCATACCAGCATTTATTACTATCAGCGCCGGGAAAAACAGATGATGCGCTACAAGGCCAGCACGCTCTTTACGGCCCTGACCGTTATACCATCCACTCTTTTTTCAGTATTTCTGGTCTACTGGGGCAAGAATTCCGGCTTCCAGGAAAACCTGGTCATCCTGCGCATTATCGGCTACTACGTTCCGATGATTATCGGCGGCTTTACAGTGGCGGTGGTAATGCTGGTGCAGGGCAAAAAATTCATTCAGCTTCAGTACTGGCGATATGCCTTAAAATTCAGCCTTCCGCTGATCCCTGAAGTGATTTCCATCCAGATTATGAACCAGGCCGACAAGCTTATGGTCACTGCTATGGCCGGGGACTACGACGGCTCTATTTTTTCTCTGGCCACCAAGGTCTCCTATGTCATCTGGATTCTGGAGGACTCCATCTGGAACGCCTGGCTCCCCTGGATGTACGAAAAAATTGCCCGGGGGCAAGAAGGCGACATCCGACCTTCCTGGAATGTCCTAATGCATGGATTCGGAGTTTTTTCCTGGTATCTGGTACTGTTCGCCCCGGAAATCATTCTCATCCTGGGCGGAAAAAATTACGCCGCTGCCGTCTATCTGATCGCTCCTATGGTAACGGGCACGCTGTTCCGCTTTTACAGCAACAGCTACACAGCCATTCAGAATTATTATAAAAAGACCGGCTTCGTGGCTATATCTACGGTGTCTGTGATGTTTCTGAACATTTTCCTGAATTACCTCTGTATCCTTCTGTTCGGCTATCAGGCAGCCGCATACACCACTGCTTTCTGCTACCTGGTGCTCTTGATTATGCAGGCCCTCATGGAAAAACATATTAACGGGAAACAGTTAATCCCCCTGGGAAACACTCTGAAAATTTCCTGCGGCTACTTTCTCATATGCCTGGCAACTATGGCCGTCTTTCCCTTCAGCGGACTGATCCGCTATGGGATTGCCATCGTTACTCTTCCCTTCCTGATCCATCATTTTCTGCCCCAGTTGAAGGGAATTCTCAAAAATCTGAAAAAATCATAAGCAGCAAGTAGAACAAAATTTCAGAGTGTTTCCCAGGGGGAT
>DVGR01000268.1 GCA_018712605.1 Candidatus Choladousia intestinigallinarum | reverse complement strand
TTTGTTTTTCTTGTCAATACCAATTCTATGTTATTGGATATTTTTTTGTTTATTGCTATTATTTTCAATTAAATTTCCATTTTTCTCCAATTTATCACCAAAACTTGTTTTAGACATGGTTATCTTCATCTTGTAGTGCAACCCTATGCACCTTTTATCCCTTTATTTTTAGCAGAAATAAATGTCGGTTTTCCAAGCTTTTCGCATTCTACTCCATTGGATTTTTTGCATTTAAAAATTTTTCTTGTTTCAATATCCATTTTCTAAAGAAAAAAAGGATTTCACAACTTTTATTTGCATTTTTCCAATTTTCTATTGAAAACAATTTAACTCTTGTATATAATCAAAATTAAAAACACAAAAAATACCAAATTTAAGAATGTCGCCGGCAAAATAAAAAGCCAAAATGATAAAATCGTTAGGAGATGAGGACTTTTATGCTTATTACAGAAAGGCGCAATAAAATTTTAGAATTAGTAAATGCTCAAGGCAGTATACGTGTAGTTGATTTAGCTAAATCCTTAAATGTGACTACAGAGACCATTAGAAAAGACTTGTTATATTTAAGCAATAAGGGATTGGTTCAAAAGAAATTCGGCGGCGCAATAGCTGTAAACGATGTTACAGACACACCTCCTTTAGAAAGGGAATTTGAAGCTTTAGAAGAGAAAGTCGCTATTGCAAAAGCAGCGCTTCAATACATAAATGGAAATAATGTGATTTTTATTGATTCGGGAAGTACTCTATTAACATTTGTAAAGCATCTTCCTCCTGACCTGGAGATTACCATTGTTACTAACTCGTTCAGCGCAATCGATTCCCTAGTTAAAACCAACAACGTAATCTATTTCTTAGGAGGGGAAGTTTCAAATATCACAATGTCTACCAGTGGCTTCTGGGCCGTGAATGCTTTAAATTCTATTAAAATTGATGTCGCCTTTTTAGGAACAAGCGGCTTTCACTCACACAACGGACCTACCAGCAAACAATTTATTAATGCACAAATAAAAAAAGAAATTATCCAGCATTCCGCACAAAACATTGTTTTAGCAGACAGTTCTAAATTTATTTCAAATGCCGTTCTGCAGTTTTGCAACTGGAGTGATATTGATGCATTAATTACCGATTCTAAGGCCCCTTCAGACATGATAGATAATCTGCGTAAACAAACAGAAGTGGTTGTTGTATAAAAAGATATGTACTATAAAAAAGTCAGTGTCTTCCTCCTCACAGAGTCCGCACACTGACTATATTTTTTCCATGTTTTTATAAAAACAGCATAACCGCCTGAAGTACAATCTGCATAAACAGGTTCGTTTCATACAGAGTACTCAAAAGCTGGCTCTCCTGAACCATAGACATAAGCCAGAGGCCAGTCTCTGTAGCTGAAAACATTGACAGCAGAAGGAAGAACACCCAAATCCAGAACAGCCCCTGTACCAGCCCCAGCAGAAGCCCAGCAAGACGGTTTACCATATTGAATACTGGTATGTGGGAGATGATGTCCAGGGCAGCGATAGCGACCCGGAGCAGAATTCTCACCAGAATCACTGCCGCTATAAAGGAGACCAGGTTCAGAATAATGACGGATATGAAGTTAATGACATAATCCTGGAAGGTGCTTACCTGAAGATTTTCATATCCTTCCGCATTATTATGATCCTGGAGAAGGTCTTTGAGTACCTGAGGAACAGGGAGATTCTCTATGATCTCCATCTGTTCCAAGCGACCAGGCTCAGCCGTGCTCTGGCTTTCCTGGCTGCTCTGCTGAAGATAGTCCTGCGCATACTGCTGGACATAGCTCTGAAGCTGTTCATCGCTTAAGCTGTCCACCACGGCGCTGTCATAGCCATTGGCTTCCAAAAGACCCTTAATCTGCTCCCGGTCTAATTCCGGCGAGCCGCCGGTCTCTTCCCCTGCCTGGTTTCCTGTCAGCAGGTCTGCCGTCTGCTCCGCCACCACCCGGCGGCACTGATCCGTAATCATATCGTAGACCGGCGTGCGCTCCTGGAGAAACCCTGTGATATAAGGGAGAAAGAACGCAACCAGGATGACCGACAGTACCAAAGCCACCATGGATGCCAGCTTTTTGACGAAACCGCTGCGAAAGCCCGCTGCGGCAAATAAAAGAAATGCCACTATAACGATTATTTCCAGTATATTCATTTTGTCCTCTTTTCTGCTCTGTGTCCTCTAAACGATCCGGATTCTGTCGAAACTGTCTCCTGTAATTACCAGATATCTCCTGAATTCTGAGAGATAGAAAAACTCTTCCACCTCTTTCTCATATGGAGATGAGAATTTCAGTCTTCCGCTTGTAGTATAAACTGCCAGGCCGCTGTCACTGTATACCAGAATCTGGCCGTTTTCCAGCTTGATCTCCTCAAAGCCTCCCGGGAGATGCCCCTGGGCTTTTCTGCGGCCCCTCTGGGTGTACAGCTCCATGCGGTAGTCATACTCATCCTCTTCACTGTCAAAAAGAAAGCCAATATAGGATTCGTCGTAAAAACAGCTTACAATCTCTTCATCAAATTCTATCGATGTCCCTGCTTTAGGGCTGTTCTGCCCGTTAAATACGGTGAAACCATCGTCCCTGACGGCAATGGCTCTGCTGTCTGTGCAGAAGGTCACAATGGGCACCACTGTCCCGGAATACTCCGTGCTGCTGACAATATGATTCTCAGCCGATTCTCCTTCAGTGCCGAAATGATAAAATACGATGTTGCTCTTCAGCGTCCCTTCCGCCATCTCCAGATAAGATACCATCAGCCTTTCACCGTCAGGGGAAATATCCACATCTATAGGATATCCTGATTCAGAAACCGTAGTTTTATCATTTACGATGGCCGTTCCATCCGCCCGGAACATATTGACCCAGGTGACGTCTTCCTCCTGAAGCACTACTGCCACGACTCCCTGTCTGGACACCCGCACCTTCAGTATAGGCAGTGTGGTCTCGAAATTCCCCACCAGCCCGTCCTCATTTACCACATACACCTGCGTTCCCTGCTGCTCCGCAATGGCCACCGTACTGCCGCAGGCATCTGCGATGGGAGACTGCATACTGTATGTAATACTCCACTCCTGCTCATTTTTCGCCGTGACGTAGGAGACTCCGTCAGAATTATATTTCAGGATATGCTTCCCCAGCTCCAGATACTGTGTGCCGGAGGATGCGGTGTTCTCATAGGTATTTGAAATTATATAATCATGGAACTGATAAAAGCTGTTGTAGAGATAAAATCCCAGAGCTGCGCAGACAGCCGCCCCCAGCAAGAGCAGCCGGCGCTTCCTGGCAAAAACCCTGTGATTTTTCAGCTTCTGTCTTAAGTCGCCTTCCGGCAGGTCCTTTACGGATGCGCTGCCGGAAGATAACTGCTTCTCTTCCACCTGCAGTTCCTCTTGATCTCCTGATGAGTCGTCTCCTGGTTTCAGAAATGCAAGCTTTTGTATTGTCTTTTGGAAAAAATCTTTCCATCCATTCATTTTCATCTATACTTTCCTGTCCGTGTATTCCTTCGGTTTTCGCGTTCCTCAATTTCTTCTGCTGGCATATAATATAGCAGAAACGCCGGCTAAACGCAACCTTGGCCCTCTTGAATTAGTCCTTCTGGTTTTTCGGCTGCCTGCGGACAGCGGCTCACGGCAGTACTATTTTCTGTCCGGGCACTACCAGATTGGCGTCGGTGATTTCATTGATCTGGCAGATATCCTCCAGCCGGTCCAGGCTTCCATAATATTTTGTGCAGATATCTGCCAGAGTATCTCCTTCCTTGATCACATAGGAGGCCGTGGTCTGCCGTACAGCGGCGGATGCCTCCTGGGCGGATGTGCCGGATTCTGCCAAGGCCGCCCCTTCCGTCTCATCTGAGGCAGTCTGTGTCTCTGTCTGTGAGCTTTCAGATGCCAGCGTCTCACCCGCCTGGCTTAAAAGTAAATCCTCCTGAATGCTTTCCTCTGAAAATACATCTGCGGCCTCTGAGAGAGGATCCGAGATCTCTTCCGCCTTGTTCTGTTCCAGAACAGCGGAAACATCGGTCTGCGCTTCTGTGCCGTCACTCTCTCCAGACAGTACGGATGCGGCAGCTTCCTCCCCTTTTTCGGTAAATACATTCTGCGGTTCGTCCTCTATTACCACCACTTCATTTTCTGCCGTTCCTGCGCTGCCGGTTTTGCTGGCGCTGCGTATCTCATCCAGCCTATTTACTACAATGGTACCGATCACCAGGACAGTTACCACGAAAAAGGAACTGGCGATTTTTAAGAAGCTCCCCATTCTTTTCTGATCTTTTCCCTCTATCTTCTGCCGGAAGGTCTTTATTGCCTTGTCGGGAAGACTTTCCTTCTCTACCCTGTCGTCGGGAAAGACATCGGAAAGATACTCCTGCATCCGGCGGTTCTGCTCATAAAATACAAAATATCCTTTCAGGCTCCTGTATTTCTCTCCTTCTTTCCAATAAAGGGTCTCTTCCTGCTCCTGAAGATGGTAGATAAATGTACCGGCCTCCGGCAAAGCGGCGGAAAGCTGTTCCAAAAGCCCCGCAGGATAGGCGCCGATCACACAGCATCCCAAGGCTCCCCAGTCTGGAAAGTACTCTTTTTTCTGCTCCTCTATCTTCTTCTGCATTTCATCCTTCGTCTCTCCCGCAGCCTCCAGGATCCCCCGGATATAGAGGAAGGTTTCTCCCTCTTCTTCCCTGCGTTCTCCAAGAAAAACGCCCAGAAAACTTTCCTGCTGCTCCTTTTTCCGAATATAGGTCATCACGTAGTCTTCCAGGCATATCTTTTTATCTTCGTCGATCTCCCCAATCTGGCGTATATTTTTCGGCAGCCCCGTTTCTTTTCCCATACTCCTCACTCCTTTTCCAAACAGTTTTACCTTACCATATACTCTATGCAGAATTTAGTATTTCATGGACAAAAACAAAAAGTTTTTTCAAATAATGGCCCCTGCCCTGCTGCATACTTTCTGCAGATTGTGGATAGAATGAAAAGAACCTGAATTCCCTCGGGAGCATCAAATCTGTTTAATGCGACAATCCCATGTACATTAGAAAGGGTATGGATATGAAAGCTGCTGAAAATAAAAACCGACATTTTAAAATCCGCAGGGAACTTTCCTGCCTTTTATCAGAGCTTGATCTGGGACAGGTTCCCCCTGTGGTTCTCTGCATCGGAACCGACCGCATGATCGGAGACAGCCTGGGACCTCTGGTAGGCTCCCTGCTGGAGAAAAAAAGAAGATCCGGCCTGGCTGTCTACGGCACCTTAAGCTGTCCAGTACATGCTCTCAATCTGGACGAAACCCTGGGTGAAATCAAAAAAAAGCATCCCCGCAATCCTGTGATCGCAGTAGATGCTTCCCTGGGTGATTCACTTCAAATCGGAAAAATCTCCGTGCGTCCCGGCAGTCTCTGCCCCGGATCCGGAGTCAACAAAGACCTTCCCCTGGTAGGCGACATCTCCATCACCGGCATCACGGGAACGGACTGCAGCCAGCCCTACCTGGCCCTTCAGACCGCCCGTCTGTCCATTGTAATGGAGATGGCGGAGATTATCTCCCTGTGTATCCTGGACGCCTGCAAAGGGCTTTCTAAAGCTCTATACGGCCTTCCAGAGCCCGCAGCAGAGTTACCTCGTCGATGTATTCCAGATCCCCTCCCACAGGGACGCCGCTGGCAATCCGGCTCACCTTAATGCCTGTAGGCTTAATCAGCTTGCTGATATACATGGCCGTGGTCTCGCCCTCCAGACTGGAATTGGTAGCGATGATTACCTCCTCCACATCTCCCTGGAGCCGCTGCATCAGCTCCTTAAGCTTTATATCGGAGGGACCGATCCCCAGCATGGGGGAGATGGCCCCGTGAAGTACGTGATACACTCCCTCATACTTCCCTGTCTTCTCATATGCGGCCAGGTCCCTGGTGGTCTCCACCACCATAATGGTCTTCTTGTCTCTGGAGGGATCGCTGCAGATAGGACAGGTCTCCTGATCTGTAAGGGTACAGCACTGGCTGCAGTACCGTACATTGTTCCGTGCTTCTAAAATCGTCTCCGCCAACTGCTGAACCCGCTCCTTAGGCATGTGGATAATGTGAAAGGCCAGGCGCTGGGCAGACTTCCCCCCGATTCCCGGAAGGGAAGAAAGCTGCTCAATGAGCCTGGACATCTGGCTTCCATAGTAATCCATCAGAATCCAAAGCCTCCCAGTCCTCCTGTGAGCTTCGACATGGCGGAAGCTGCCGCTTCCTCTACCTTGCGCAGCGCTTCATTGGTAGCCGCAATGATGAGATCCTCCAGCATTTCGATATCGTCGGGATCTACGACTTCCTCTGAAAGTTTAATCCTGGTGACTTCCTTTTTGCCGGAAATGGTCACTTCCACAGCCCCGCCGCCGGCGCTGGCCGTAAATTCCTTTTCTTCCAAAGCCTTCTGGTTTTCTTCCATCTGCTTCTGCATTTTCTGTGCCTGCTTCATCAGATTATTCATATTCCCAGGCATTCCCCCGGGAAATCCGCCTCTCTTAGCCATTTTCCTACCTCCTATATTTGGTCTATTGTTACTATTCACAGTCTGCTCTATTCTATCAGTTTTCTTCTTCAATTTCTATATCTGTATGAATAAATTCCCGCAATCTTTCCTCCAAATCAATGGAGGCCAGGCTTCCCTTCTGAATTCCCTCATCTGCCGCCAGCACAAGTTTCACTTCCACCTGGCATCCTGCCTTGTCCCGAATGATCTGCTCCAGCAGCTCCTTGGTCTGGGTATTATTCAGATACGGCTCAGCCAGAAAATCCGCAAACACAACGAAAAGCCGGTTGTCCTGAGGATCCTGGGCGTTAAATTTCGGCTCCGCCGCCGAGAGCACCACCTTAAATCTCCCGCTGGTCTCTGCCACGATGCTCTTCCACATGGATTTGATACGTTTCAGATCCTCCGGCGCCGCCTTTTTATATTCCGCTTCTTCAGGAAAAGCAGTTTCCAGCCCTTCCCCGCTTTTCTGGGCGTCTGCAGGCGCCGCCTGAACCTTCACGGATGCCTCCCCGGAGAGGATCTGGCTCATTCCCCGCTCAAGCCTTCGGATTCTCTCCAGCAGGGAGATCTCATCCCTCTCTGCCTCCGGCTTGCACAGTTTAATCACAGCCATCTCAAGCTGCACCCTCTTATTGGAGGACAGACGGATCTTTGCTGAAAGTTCTGAAAAGATACGGATAAAACGCATCAGCGTATCCTCCCGGATCATAGCCGCCTCTTCCTTAAGCTGCAGGAGATTCTCTGAGGACACATCCAGAACGTCCTCCATGTCCTCAGAATTCTTCACCAGCATAAGGTTTCTCATATACCAGGTGAAATCATTCACAAACTGAGTGAGATCCCTGCCCTGCATAATCAGCTCGTCCAGAGACAAAATTGCCCCGGTGATATCTTCTTTTAAAATCCTGCGCAGCAGCCTGCTGAACACTTCAGTGT
>DVGR01000029.1 GCA_018712605.1 Candidatus Choladousia intestinigallinarum | reverse complement strand
ATCTGCATTTCCGCCTGAGGATTCGATACGTCTACCACATGAATGATATAGTCCGCATACTTTGCCTCCTCCAGGGTGCTCTTAAATGCTTCCACAAGATGATGAGGAAGTTTACGGATGAATCCGACGGTATCTGTCAGAAGGATCTGTTGGCCGTCCTTCAGCTCCAGAAGGCGTGTTGTAGGATCCAGCGTTGCAAAAAGTTTATCTTCCGCCTGGACTCCGGCGCCTGTCAGCCTATTCAGAAGAGTGGATTTTCCCGCATTTGTGTAACCCACGATGGCAGCTGTTTTCAGATTCCCTTTCGCCCTTCCGCTTCTGATAAGCTTTCGGTGTTTCTCTACCTGGGCAAGTTCTGATTTCAGAGCGGAAATTCTTGTTCGGATCAGTCTCCTGTCCGTCTCCAGCTTCTTCTCTCCCGGTCCTCTTGTTCCAATGCCGCCGCCTAGTCTGGACAGCGACTCTCTCAGGCCTACCAGACGGGCAGACCGGTAGCGGAGCTGAGCCAGCTCCACCTGGATTTTTCCCTCACTTGTTACTGCCCGACCCGCAAAAATGTCCAGGATCAGAAGTGTACGGTCCATCACCTTGCACTCCAGTTCCCTCTCCAGATTATTCATCTGAGCCGGAGAAAGCTCGTCGTCACAGATAATTCCGTTGGCATCCAGTGCTGACAGAAGGTTTTTTACCTCCTGGATTTTCCCTTTTCCAATATAAGTTCCCGGATGCACTGCTTCCCGGTTCTGAATCACCTTGGCAGCGGTTTCCGCACCGGCAGTTTTCGCAAGCTCTTCCAGCTCATTCAAAGACGCTTCCACATCCTCTGCCTGTTCCGTCTGCACGCCAACCAGGATTACACGCTCCTGTACTTCTTCAAAATCATAAAACTGCATATTTTTCTCCTAAGAAGCATTTCCCGCCCGTGACTGAAGGAATGTCAGCTCCTTTGCCGCATCCGCGTCATCAGGGAACATTTCCACATACTCCTGGGCCTTTGTCAGAGCTGTGGAAAAATCAAGCTGTTTTTCATAGACAACAATCTCATTAAACAGCAGATCACGCAAATCTTCTGTATCCGCTTCGGCAATTCCGCTGGAAATATTCGTCAGTGCGCTGTCATAAGCGCCATCTGCAATATCACAGAGGGCCAGACCGTTATAGCCTTTTGCGGGAATACTGTCCTCCCCGTCGATGTATTCCTGATACATGGACCTGGCTCCGGCGGTGTCCCCCTGAGCCAGCGAAACCATACCAAGAATCAGCTTTGCCTCCGTGCTTCCCTGTTCCACAGCTTTCGCCAACTCTGTTTTTGCATTTTCATAATCCTGCATATAGTAATACACCTGACCGCGGCTGCAGTAATCCCCGGCATCCCTGGCTTCTGTCTGCAGTACTGCCTCCAGATATCTGGAGCCATCCGCTCCCATATCCCGGTTCAGATATGCTTCGTAGATCTGTACTGCCATGTCATATCCGCCGTCCTCTGCATACGCCTGCGCAAAGTTGGACGCAGCCTCATCATAGGCGTCCATGGCAAGAGCAACACATCCCGTCAGATAATAGTTGTCGGCAGTCATGGAATAATCCGATGCCAGGGTCTGACAGTCAGCCATGGCATCGTCCAGCAGTCCGTTTTTCAGCTCGGCAGTGGCCCGATAAGAGAGGATATCCTGTCTCATGGATTTGCCTGCGCCCTCGCTCTCCAGAGCAGCAGTCAGATAATTGACTGCTTCCTCGTAATTTCCCAGATGAAGGGCTGATATGCCTGCGCCTCTGTAGGATTCCGGCAGCTTATAGCCGGCTTCCGCAGATGCTGCAAAACCCTGAAGGGCCGTTTCATAACTGCCCTGCTCCAGATCCTCTTCCGCCTGTCTGTATGTTTCCCGTTCCGGTCCTCCGCAGCCTGTCATAAGAGAAATCCCCAGACAGACTGCCAGAAGCCATCCGATTCTTCTTTTCTTCATGTATGTCCTTTATTCTACAACCAGCCCTTCGGCTTCGATGACCTTTACAATATTATTCACATGCTCTGCACAGATATCTTCCGTGTCCGCTTCCACCATAACGCGAATCAGCGGTTCCGTACCGCTTTCCCTGACAAGAATCCGTCCTTCTGTTCCGAGGGAGCGGGCAGCTGTCTCTACTGCTTCCTTCACTTTCGCATTTTCTCTGGCCGCCTTTTTATCTGCCACACGCACATTGCGGAGAAGCTGAGGGTACACCTTCATCTCTTTTGCCAGATCACAGAGAGTTGCTTTCTTTTCCACGCAGGCCTCCATGACCATCAGCGAAGTCAGAATTCCGTCCCCTGTGGCCGCATACCGGCTGAAAATAATATGCCCGGACTGTTCTCCTCCGATGCTGTAATTATTTTCCATCATGTTCTCAGCTACATATTTGTCTCCCACTGCCGTCTGCTCATAGCTGATTCCTTCTCTTTCCAGGGCCTTGTAAAGCCCCATATTCGACATTACCGTGGTCACTACGGTATTTCCGTTCAGTTTTCCCTGTTCCTTGAGATACTTTCCGCAGACATACATAATCTTATCTCCGTCGATTATATTGCCCTTATGATCCACGGCAATACATCTGTCTGCATCTCCGTCATAGGCAAAGCCTATATCCAGTCCCTTATCTACGACAAATCTCTGAAGCACCTCAATATGGGTGGAGCCGCAATTGGTATTAATATTCGTTCCATCCGGACTGTTGTTAATCACATAGGTTTTGGCCTGCAGTGCATCA
>DVGR01000267.1 GCA_018712605.1 Candidatus Choladousia intestinigallinarum | reverse complement strand
TTTCTGAATTCCAGGATCCATATCCCAATTTATAGAGTGAAATATTCGTACTTCACAGTGCGCCAGAATTACCGGGTTTCCTGTAAGTACATGTTTTTGATGCAGGAGCATGAAGAGGTATACATGGAAGTTGAAATGGCATTTCGTGACTGGGTGGACGAACTTAATAAAAGAAAACCATATCGGAAGATTTCCAATGCAGAGATTCTGGAGATCCGTCCGATTGCTTATGCAAGTTTCCAGATTGGTTTGTAGAAATACTTCATTTTTCCTATACCCAGGTGACAGTTGGGGTTGCTGCTTAGAAAGACTGTGATTGCGGACAGTTCTTTTGATAAAAGGAGTCGGCCAGGCAGCGTAAAAAGACACGCCGGAAAGCATGGCTTTTCCGTCCAAGAGCAAAATCTAATGCAAAGGACGGGGAAGAATGGAGCAGATTTGCCTTTTTCCAATCGAGGAAAAAATAGAGCGTGCGATCGAAAATCTGAAGCTTTATGAGAAAACGGCTTTGCGGATGCATCCGGATGGGTATTATCTGGCGTTCAGCGGAGGAAAGGACAGCCAGGTTATTTTCCACCTGGCGCAGATGGCCGGGGTAAAGTTCACGGCGCATTACCATTTGACCACGGTGGATCCTCCGGAACTGGTTCGTTTCATCCGAAAAGAATACCCGGAGGTTTCCGTGGAAAAGCCGGAGCAATCCATGTGGAAGCTGATTATCAAAAAAGGATTTCCCCCAACCAGGAGAGTCCGGTACTGCTGTTCCGAACTAAAGGAGCGGGGAGGGGAAGGACGGTTTGTAATCACAGGCGTCCGCTGGTCTGAAAGCAGAAAACGCCGGAACCGCGGGCTGGCAGAGATAAGAGGTGCGAAGAACGCGAAAGTGATACTTCTAAATAATGACAACGATGAAAAAAGACGGCTGATCGAGAACTGCCAGATGAGAGGAAAACGGGTATTGAATCCGATCATTGACTGGACAGACGAGGAGGTATGGTTATTTATTCATCACTATGTCCATAGATATTGCTGTCTTTATGATGAAGGCTTTACGCGGATTGGATGCATTGGCTGCCCGCTGGTATCTGTGAGTAAACGGGAAAAGGAGCTCGCGCGTTATCCAGTCTATCAAGCGGCTTACCTGAGAGCGTTCGAAAAAATGCTGCAGAACCGCACCCTTCAGGGGAAGGGATGCTATGCATGGAAAAATGCGCAGGAAGTTTACCAATGGTGGATGTATGGAGATAAAAGCGCACCAAAACAGATCCCGGGACAGCTTTCGTTTGTATTCAGAAAAGAAAGGGAATGGTTAAGTGAAACAGAAAAGATGAAAGGAAAAAATAAAAGTGAATGGCTTCTGCTCTATCAGCAGCGCAGCGGCGAATGGCAGAAAATCCATAAATATGGCGCGGATCAGATGTGGCCGGACGGAGTCGTTTTGGCAGAGCTTCGGACGGAACTGGAAGGGATCCGGAAAATCCTGTCGGACTATGGGGTTGAGGTTACACTGCCGGAGGCAGTGCCGATTGGCTATATGGCAATGGGCGATGCCATACGAAGGGAGGCTAAGGCATGTCTGGAGCATTACGAAAATTCAGAAGATTATCGCTATCTCCTCAGACAGGAACCGTTCCTTACCGACAGCCAAAAAAAGAAAACGAGGATTTTGTATGCGCTTGGGGCAGTACAGAATTTGAAGGCAGCCATCGAAGAGGACAACCTGGCTGCTATGCGCACATTAGGGAAAGACGGATTGTATGGGGAACTGCTCTCAGAAGCCGCTTCAAGGGTAAAAGAGATGCCATTGGAGGCAGCGAAACGAGAAGCAGGAGCTCCGGTGCCTTCTACGGCCGGCGAAGAAGAACAGATAGACGGGCAAATGAGCATTTTTGATTTGTTTCATGAAAGTAAGGAGGAGACGAATGGTAGACCAGAAAATGATAGCGGGAATTTTCAATGATTTCCTGGGCGTCTATATCGGAAAAGTGAATATGGGAATACGTCCTTTGCAGGAAAAATACGGAAAACATCCGGTGCTTATGAAGCTCTTATCCAATGTGGAGGCAGCTTCGGAGATCCCGGTGGCAAAAGCCATGAAAGAGATCTATGGATTTTACAAAGAATACCGCGGCAGGGTTCTGTCCGATGAAGACTGGGAGGAAATTGTAGAACGGGCCGGGCAGCTGCATAAGACCTGGAACGAAAATGTCTGGTGCCGCCAGGTGATACTGGAAATGGTAAACCTGTTGGAGGATGATGACCGGGAGCGCAGGAAACTTGCGGCAGAAACAGAAAAAGAGCTGGAGAAACATATGGAAGCGGCAAAAGAAGCTGCCTGAATGCAGGAAGCAGGGCGGGAGGGACGGTTCCCTCCTGCCGGAATACAGAAAGGGAATTATTATGATTGAAAAAATGGTAGAAAATCTTGTGGAAGTGAATGACGCGGCAGCGCATCTGAGAAACCAGGGAGATATGGAAGCACTGCGAAGGCTGGCAAAAAAATGGGCGATCCCATATAAACAGACGGAAGATTTCATCCAGGGGCGCAGGTATCGCCTGACCGAAATACCCATTGAGCAGAAAACATTCCGTACAGCTTCCGAAAAGCTGCGGGAAGAGATACTGGTGTTAGATGACAAAGATTTCGCAGGGATTATCGGCTGGCATATCATCCAAAAGAGTGAAGCGGATCCGAAACTTGCCATATCGGTCATGAAAAAGCATAAATCCCTGCAAAGATGTCTGGATTTTGTGATGAAGAAAGCCTTTGAGACAGCTACGGAGCAGGCAAAAAAGAAAGGGCTTGACCGGGTTAGGGAAAATACAGCGCTGACTGTGACGGAAAAAACGGTATTTCCCTGGGCGGAAGAATATTACCGAAGAGAGGATGAGGACGAAACCCGCGCAAAAGAGGCAGCAAAGAAAAAGGAAATTCTTTTGGAATGGAAGCAGGAAGAGTTAAAATCAATTCCTGACGGGGAAAAAGCGGTAACTAAGAGGGGAGCAGGAAAAACAAAAGAAAGCGCGCCCAAGAAAAAAGAAACGGATGGTCAGATGTCCCTGTTTGATCTTGCGTAGGAAGGAAAGATTATGATTGCATATAAAGGATTAAAAAAGGATCTTACCTGCCGGGGCTACCAGTTCTCACTAGGAGAGCCGAATACGACGAAACAGGCGAATTGCGCAGAAAACGGATTTCACTGTGCTGAGAATCCACTGGACTGCCTTTGTTATTACAGCGATTGGCGCCAATCCGTCTATTATCTGGTAAAAGCAGAAGGGGACCTGGACGAGGACTCAGTTGACAGCAAAATTTCCTGCACCAGGATAACGCTGCTAAAAGAATTGCCTTTGCAGACGCTGCTGCTCCATGGCTTGGCATATATGGTACGCCATCCAAGGCGCCAATGGTGCTCTGTGGTAAAAAAAGAAGAGGGAAGATGCTGGAACGGCTATGTTGTAGTCAGAGGGAAACACCCAAGGGCATCCGGCAGCATGGGAGATATTCTTGCACTCGCTAAGGAGGAACCTGGCAGCCAGCAGATCCAGGAAGTAGCTCTGTATGTGGTGGATGGCGAGAAATATAAGCCTTATACCTGGTATGGCGTGGACGGGAAAATCGTGGAGAGGCATGCTGCATGAAGGAGAAGGAATGATTGCAAATTTCAATGACGACATTATTGTGCTATAGGGTCACCGTGACGATGGAAAAGCAGAGAATCAGATGCTTCAAATTTTTAGGGAAGGAGGAAACAGGCGATTAAGGGATATATTTGCTTGATGCCTGTAGATAACTGCGTGTGGGGAGAGAATACAATCTGCTGACGGAAGAATTGCTGTTCTTGGGGTATTCGAAAGAGAAATGTCTGGAATATGTAGAGGGTTCCCCA
>DVGR01000266.1 GCA_018712605.1 Candidatus Choladousia intestinigallinarum | reverse complement strand
TTCTCAAGTTAACATATATATTTTACTAAGGTCGAGAAATACATGGACAAGGAGAGAGAGAATGGATGAGATACGTTATTTAATATCGGATGCTTCCAAAAAGGTTGATGTAGAAACTCATGTCCTGCGGTATTGGGAGGAGGAACTGGGAATTTCCATACCGCGAAATGAGATGGGCCATAGATATTATACAGAGTTTCATATACAGTTGTTTTGTCAGGTGAAAAAGCTGAAGGATAAGGGATATCAGCTGAAAGCAATTAAGAATGCGCTTCAGCAGGTGATGGCTCATAATCAGGGACTGGCAGAAACGGGGGTTTTTCTGGAGAAGGATATGTCCAGAACGCTTGTAAAGAGCGGAATGCAGCAGGAAAATGAGCGAGTATCGGAAGCAAGTATGGCGGAAGATTTGCAGAATACCGGTGATATGAGTATGCTGGCGGCGGAAGGGGAAGCTTGTCAGGGAGCAGGACGGTTAAATGCACCGGATGGAGAATCGGCTTTGGTGGATGTGCCCGGGGAGGATGCTGATCCGGCAGAATCTCAGGAGACGGAAGGAAATATTCCGGGAGAAGTGTTTCGGGAACAGAATGCTGTGGGGAAGGAACGGCAGGAGGAAATGGTTTCGGATGATGCAGAGCGATTTGGTTTGGAAAAATATGCGGGAATTATGCGGCTGTCTGATTACAGCCGGCTGGAGCCGACGGCAGCTTTGCAGGTGAAATCCGCTTTCTGGGGCCGTGGGAAAATTTCCGGGGAGGCAGCAGAAAAGGAGACGGATCTTGATGTAAAGGACCAGCGGGAAATTGTTTTTCTGGCGGAGGAAGATAGAGAGACTCTTCTGGGGTCTGAAGAAAAAATGGAAGAGGATGGGCAGTCGGACATGAAAAATCGGGCGAAAACCAGGAAAAAGCCTTCCGCGTGGGAGCGGAGAAACGGAGTGCTTGCTGCAGAAAAAAGGAGAGGAGAAGAAACATCGGAAAGCGGATCGGATTGTTTGGCAGAGACAGGGGAAGCATTTTTCCTGAGCAGAGGGGAAAAGACTCCCATAGAGGAAGACGGCTCAGCAAGCTGGAGGGGAGCACAGGAGCATGGCATGAAATCGGGGTGGATAGAAAGAACGGAAGAGAATCTGGAAGATGCGGATGAAGACAAAAATTGCGATGCAGAGAATGTGCAGACAAGTCCGGTAAATCAGGAAGAGCAGGAAGATCAGGGCATCCAGGGAAAAGCAGAGACGGGAATAGAATTGAAAACGCTGGATGGCGGGAATGATTTTGCTGTGGCTGGCCGGGATGAAAAGATGCAGCAGTTTCAGGAGATTATGAATCATATTATTGGACGAGCCCTGGAAGTTAATAATGAAAAACTCAGCCAGGAGATCAGCGGTCTGGTGAACCGCAGAATGGCCGAGGAACTGGAAGATCTGATGCGGATTCGGGATGAGCGGGAGGAAGAACGTTACCGGCAGCTGGATGAAATCATTCGAAACTTTCAGCGGGAGAGTCAGGGAAAAGCAGAAGCGGCAGCCACACGCATCCCGTTTTTTCGGAAAAAGAGGTTTGGAAGAAATGGAAAGCAGATAAAGTGACAGGGAAAAGAGGAGCAGAACGAAGCAAAGCTTCCGAATGCACTGGAAGCGTTTGCAGAGATAAGATTTTCAGGCAAATAAAAAGTGCCGCATCGGAGATGAAAATTTCAGATGCGGCATTTTTGGCATAAGCAGGAAGCTACCTGCTGCCTAAAACGGCATATCTGCCTGAAATATACATGGGCGTTCATTCCAGGGCATTAAAATTGACTGTTTCTGCAGGCTTCGACAAATGCCTGGAAAAGCCTGGATGAAGTTTCATCGCTTTCCCACAGATATTCCGGATGCCACTGAACTCCCATCAGAAAGGGATATGCTGTCATTTCGATTTCTTCGATGATTCCATCTGGGGCAAATGCTCCGGCTGAAAGGCCGGGGGCCAGACGGCGAACTGCCTGATGATGGCAGCTGTTGACGGCCAGCTTCTGTAAGCCGCCGGAAATTTCAAAGAGGCGGGAACCTTCTGCTATGGATACATGATGCGATGGAATGGCGTAGGCAGCAGGCTGGGTATGGGCAATGGGAAATTCGCAGGAATATTGGCTTTTGATATCCTGATAAATGTCTCCGCCCAGGCCGATGTTGATTATCTGTGCACCACGGCAGATTCCTAAGATCGGTTTTTTGCGTGACATGGCTTCTGACAGCAGATCCATTTCCATCTGATCTCGTTTTGCAGAAATAGTTCCGCAGTTTTCGTGAACTTCTTCACCCCATAAAAATGGATGGGGATCTGGTCCGCCGGTAAAAAGGAAGCCATGGCAGAGATCAGCCAGTTCACTGAGTTCCTTACGGGAAATTTCCAATGGAAGAATTACCGGCAAGGCACCTGCGGCACGCAATGCACGGACATAGGTGGGACGGAGAGAAAGATCATCGTTTTCCGTATTATGAGATGGAGTCAGGCCAATTAGAGGCCTGGATAGATTCGTCATAGGGATTACCTCTTTCCATGGCAGAGTGATTATAGATAAAATATGCAGTATGCCTGCCGTTAAACATAAAAATGCCCCTTCCCATGGAAGAGGCATTTATGTAAGGGAAATCAACCTTCCTCAATTGCGCCGGTAGGACATACACCAGCACAGGTA
>DVGR01000265.1 GCA_018712605.1 Candidatus Choladousia intestinigallinarum | reverse complement strand
CCATCCGTTTACCGTTTTTACCCTGGGACGCATTGATGAACAGAAAAATCCGGATCTGTTTAATAAAATTGCGAAGTCCATGCCGGATGTACAGTTTCTCTGGATTGGAGACGGACACTTGAGGGAACATCTGAACGCACCGAATATTCAGGTGACCGGTTGGATGGAGCACAGAGAGGCATTGCAGCGCGTTTTTCATGCGGACGTATTTATCCTTACATCTTTGTGGGAAGGACTACCCATCGCTCTCCTTGAGGCGATGTATATGAAAAAGTTGTGTATTGTTAGTAACAGCATAGGCAACCGGGATGTGATTCATCATGGGGAAAATGGTTTTGTGTGTAATAGTGTAAACGATTATGTGATTGCAATTAACCTGGCAAGGAATGGGGAAGGAGCCGAACAGACTGAAAGAGCGTATAGTGAGATTCTGAACCACTACAATATCAAATCAATGGCCGAACAGTATGCAAGTTTATATGAAACCTATTGGAATAAAATTCATAGGATTTACAGCAGCCCATTTTAAGGGCTGCTTAAAACGGAATATAAACCGTAAACACACTCCCATGCCCCTCCGTGCTTTCCGCCTGGACCCATCCGCCATGGACCTGGGCGATCCAGCGGACCATGGAAAGGCCCAGACCGGTGCCCTCGCTGCTTCTGGAGGAGTCGGCCCGGTAAAAACGATCCCAGATTTTCGGCAGTTTCTCCTTCGGAATGCCGATGCCGGTGTCGGATACCTGGATTACGGCGGCGGGGATGGCCCCATGCTGCTCTTGGTCCGCCTTTTGCTCCTGAGACATGCCGCCCTCCCGGCTTTCTCTGTTCGATACCTCTGTCATTTTCAGGGACACCTGAATCCGTCCTCCTGGCCGGTTGTAGCGGATGGCGTTGGTTAAAAGGTTGGTGATGAGCCGGCTCATCAGCGTTTCATCGCAGGAGAGGGAGACATCGGACTGAATCTCCGTTTCCACCGTAAGTTTTGCGCTTTCCGCAGCCGGCTCCAAATCCATAACGGTCATGGAAATCAGCCGGCTCAAGTCCACCTGGGTGAGATTGGGCTGAAAGGTGCCGTTTTCACCCCGACTTAAGAGAAGAAGCTGTGAGACCATATCGGTCATCCTTCTGGTGTTGCGAAGAATGGAGCCCAGGGCTTCTTCTCTTTGGGCGCAGTCCGACTCCGGGGACAGGGCGTATTCACATTGTGACCGGATGACGGACAAAGGCGTCCTCAGCTCGTGGGATACGTCCGAAGTAAAGCGTCTCTCCCGGTCAAAGGATTCCTGAAGTCTGGAGAGCATCTGGTTGATAGCCCGGGACAGGCGGCTTAGTTCATCCTTCCGCTGGCCTTCGGGAATCCGCCGGCTTAAATCCGTTCCGGTATTAATCTGCTCCGCTGCTTCCACAATCTGCACCACGGGAACAAAAGCTCTTCTGGTGACGGCAAAGCCTCCCAGGGCGGCAAGAAGAATAAAAAGAGGCATTCCCAAAAGCACCAGATATCGGATGCTTGCAAAGGCCAGGTCAGCCTCGGCCAGGGAGATGACTCCCCGGACCCAGAAGGGGGTGCCCGACTGAATGGCGTACAGGTCGTAAATCATCTGCTGGGTACCGCCTGTCCGCACCCTGCGGATGACCTGATCCTGAAGGACGGAATCCGCCTGTATCCCCAGATTAATCTGAGGAGCCAGCAGGTAACCGGAGGTGTCGTAGATGAAGATGGAAACGCCGTCCCGGTAGAAGTCCATATCCTCCGTATCCAGCTCCCCGTAGCGAAAATGAACGTCCCTTACGGCGTCGGTTACCACGTTGGAGAGAATTTCCCGGGCGTGCCGCTGGGAGATCCGGCTGGAGAGGAGGAGGAGGCAGAAAACAGCCACAGCCATAAAAATCAGCATAAAAGTAGTGTACCAGAGGGTAACTCTGGCCTTGATGGAGAGATGTTTCATGGCCTTTACCCTACTCCTCCTTCAGCACGTATCCGGCGCCCCGGATGGTATGAATCAGCTTTTTTTCAAAGGGGTCGTCTACCTTCCGCCGCAGATAGCGGATATACACGTCTACAATATTGCTGCTTCCCTCGAAGCCGAAATCCCATACCTGGTTTTCCAGCTGCGCTCTGGAAAGCACCTGCCCTTTGTGGCGGATCAGGGTTTCCAGCAGGCCGAACTCTTTGGCAGAGAGCAGAATTTCCTTTCCGCCCCGCATGACCCGCTTGGTGGACAGCTCTACGGACAAATCTCCCACTGTAAGCACATCGGATTTCTCCGTGGAATTCCTGCGGACCAGGGCGCGGATTCGGGCCATCAGTTCCTCAAAGGCGTAGGGCTTTGTAAGATAATCGTCCGCCCCGGCATCCAGCCCCTGGACCCGGTCCGAAACGGCATCCTTCGCGGTCAAAAGCAGAACAGGAACAGGATTTCCCCCGCTCCTCATCTTCCGGAGTACGGAGAGCCCGTCCAGGCGGGGCATCATGATATCCAGGATTACCAGATTGTAATCCGCGGCATCCAGATACTCCAGGGCCTCCTGTCCATCCCGGCAGCCGTCAACGCCAAAACCCTCGGTTTTCAGGCGTTTGACCGTCACCTCTCTCAAATCATCCTCATCCTCGGCAAGTAAAATTCTCATAATGGAATACCTCGAATCTTTTTTATATACTTATGAATATACCCGTTTTAAAGGGAGTCGTAAAGGGAAAGCTGTTTTTTTCATTAAGGTTTAATTGCGGGATAACCGCACCCGTGCTATAATGCCTATGTTACCGCCTCCAATCTGGTAACGGAAAGGAGGTGTTTCGCGTGGAATACGCTCTATCGTTTCTCATCGCTGTCGCGGCTGGTGTGGTTTGCCACCTCATCAACAAATGGTTGGACGGTGATAAGTAGTCGGTAACCAGCCTGTAGAAGCCTAACTACACAAAATAGGAAGAAGGCCCAGGAGTTCGCACCTCCTGGGCCTTCGTTGTTCCGCATGGAACACTCTATCGTTTTGCCTACTGGCATTATAGCATATGCAGATTTTTTTTGCAAGATACGTAAATTTGACGTATGTGTCAAGTAATCGTTGGCACTTTTCCTTTTTCTTTTGATGTTTGATTATTTTATCTTTTTTCTGACTATTTTAAAGGCTCTTTCTCTCAACTTCCATGTCTCCTATGAACAAAACGCTGACATAAACGCCTTCCTTGATGCCGTTCTCATCGCTTCCAGCAAAGGCATATGATGGGTGATGACATCGACATCTCTGTTTCCCTTCCCATCTTTTTTCGGCGCTTTTGCCGCACTCAGGGTCTGCACAATTTCCTGCATCTGCATTGTAAAGATCAGACCGTCCGTATACCTCTCAATCGTATCGATCAGCTCACGGTTTTCTTTCCGGTACAGGGCTTTTGCCATGTTATTCGCTCCGTTTATGGACCAGCGCATCCTTCTGTGCTTCATCCGTAAGGTGATAGCCGTACAATTCTGGTTCTCCTGCACTCCCATGTCCTTATATACAATCCCCGGCTTTGCTTCTGGTATCTTAATCCCTCGTTCCTGATATGGCAGCAGTCCGGCTTTGTTATTTGACAGATATTCATACGGTTTCTTTGCATCGCCGCTCCGTTTGTCAGCTGCATCTCTGCTCTCCACGCTATCCCCATAAATCCGGATGTATTCCAACATCTCATCGATTTTCCCGGCTTCAAACAATTCGGTTACTGCTTTCTGCGCTTCTTTCTCTTTCAGTTTCCTTTTTATTTCCTGATAAATGTGAAATCGGTCAAGCTGGAAGATCACTTCGGGATCATATGGTTCTTTGATCCAGCTCCCTCCATCCCCATTCAGTATCCTCTGCTGTATCTCGTCCGCATTATATTTTTTCTCAATCAGGGCCTCCCGTTTCCGGTGGAACTCATCGCTTTTTTCCATCCCCGCCATCATTGTTTTGTTTACCAGACGGCTCCGCTGCCTGCTGCTCCCATCCCATCCTTCATACATTGTGAAGACTTTCATTTCCTGCTTCTTCATCTTTTTATGGTCTTTATCCTGCATGGAGAGCCATACGCCGTCCATCTCTTCAAACAGCACCGGCAGACTCTCCCTGCCTTCCGCCTGTCCGGCTTCCATTTGTTTTACGGCATGGTCTTCTTCCTCACGGATCCGCTCGCCAAGCCTCTGTACCAGGTTCCATGCGCCTCCATGGCTGATGCTCTGGCCGCAGGTTTCGCTGATGATCTCTGCTGTTACGCGGTAAGGAGATTCGGTAACCGTCATGGCGATTTTTTCTGCCAGGTTTGTAGAGAGCAGCCCGATCTTATCCATGTGCATGGCTTCATCCAGCAGGTACACACAGGCCTTCCTTCCATCCTCCAGATTCGTCTGGTAGACTCTTCGGGCATAGCTTACTTCCCCGTAAACGGTCTTGATCGTAGTCATCCGCTTTCCCTTATCCCGGTACTGGCTTTTATCTCTTCCTTCTGCCAGTTCCGCATCATAGTTCTCCAGCAGGATCCGGGTGATCTCCTGTGCCAGTTCACAGACATATCTGAAAACTTTCTGCTCCAATGTCTTGAAAGATACCAGCTTTTCCTCTACAATAGATTTCATCATACAGTCTCCTTTATCTGTTTTTCTCGCAACTAACATCATAAAGAAAAACTGTATGATTGGGAAGTAGGGAATTTCTCTGCTTCCCTTTTATTTTAGGAATAATTCCTATCTTTGCCAATAATAATTATACACTAACCAGAAGAAGAATCACCAGCGCCGTCGGATTACAGAAGAATCACCAGCGCCGTGGTAATCAGCACAATACTGATGACGATGGAGATGGAATTGATGGCGCTGGACAGTCCCACATCCTCTCCCAAATCACCCGTAAAAGCAGGGACGGCGGAGGCGATGGGGCTTAGGGCCAGCACGACCAGGGCCTGACGGTAGGCCACGTCCATAGGCAGCAGGAAGTAAAAGCCCAGAGCCAGGGCCAGGGCAATGCCGTACCGGACGGTCAGTATCCTCACCATATGGCGGATCTGGCTGAAATCCCCGGAAAGCTTAAAGCCCACGCCAATCATCAGCATCGCCAGAAAGGCGTTTGCGTTTCCCACCGTCTGGGCGAAGGAAACCACCAGGGAGGGCAGAGAAATGTGAGCCATGGAGAGAATAGTCATAATGATATAGGCGTCAAATGGCAGGGAGCGGACCAGGGTTTTCAGCAGAGGACCCGGTGCCACCTTGCCCCCTTTGATCATCTTGGCGATGCTGTAGGCCCCTCCCAGGCAGACAAAGGCGTTTCCGGTATCAAAGAGACTGGTGGTGACCACACCGGTGGAACCTAAAAATCCCTGGGCGAAGGGCATAGTGAAATTTCCGATGTTGTAACCCGACAGGTTCAGCAGGTCGAAGGCCTTCTGTTCCGGCCCCTTCCTTGCATTCATCAGCCATCCCACCGCTACATAAATAACTCCTCCCCCAAAGCCCAGAAGGCTGAAAATCAACATGGAGGGCGAAAGACTGGCCTGTGAAAAATTGGCCACGATGGAAGCCGGCAGGGCAATCTTTAGCACCAGCTTGGACAGGGTATAAAAATCCTGCTCCCGGAAGAATCCGGCTCTCCTTAAAATATAGCCCAACAGGATAATCGCCACGAAGGTGGCGGCTTTTGTCAATACTTCGAACATGGTTTTCTCCTTCATCTGCTTTTACATTTCTGCAGCATTGTCCTGAACAGCCGCAATTTATGGTAGTTTGCAAAACTTTTATCAATATAGCAGATTGAGGGGAGGGATGCAAGCGGAGTTTTATGCCCGCCGCCGCTCCTGCTGCCGTGCCTGCCCCAGGGATTTGGCTCCCCTGCCCGGTTCAAACAATCTGCACAAAATCTTTTTCCGGTCATCTCTTCTTTTCGGAAATTTGATTCTTGTCTTTCCAAGCCATCAAACTATAATAAGCCTAAATTATTCACGGAACAGTATCTGAATTGATAACAGTACCATGAATCTGAAAATTGATCCATGCAGCCATAACATCACTCAATTAACCCGTCAAAAGGGTATAAAATCCCTGTGGCAGAGTTCAGAGCAGTTGTTAAGCTGTCAATGTTCGTTAATAGTTGCTATTCCAGCTGTACATTCAGCTTGCCGATATTTGAAAGTGTCTCATAGAATTCATTCTTATAGGGGCAACTGCTGCACAGTTTGAATGTGATATATCTTGCTGAATGAACTACTTTTGCAGCAATCTTCAGCAATTTTAAACGGACGGTATCAATGCGTTGCTTTCGCATATTTGCTGATAACACCAATCTTCTAAACCAATTAAATATGTTATACGCAAGAGCATGTACCTGCAGTCTATTGGCATTTACCATTCTGGTATGACTGCTTACGGATGCAAAATCAAAACCGGATTTGCTTTCTTTAATGAAGTTTTCCATCAGCCCCCGCTTGCAGTAAAATTTGATGAGATACTCTGGTGAGGAATCCATGTTTGTGACAACAAATGTGTACATGTAAACCATTTGGTTTTCCGGCTTTTCAACCTTGCATACCACACGCCTTTCATAAGGCCATGAACTCGCTCTATACATGAATTCGCCATAGGCTACTGCATAATCGACTTTATTATTTTTGGTGATCTCATCAAGCTCATCCACAAGATAGGATGCTTTTTTGCGGAGAATGCCATTCTCCTTCAGCCGGATCACATAGCTTGTGCCGTTTTCCTCACACTGCTTATAAAGATCAGGTGTAGCGAAACCGCTGTCACCACGAAGCAGAATACGGATCGCCGGATAATCATTCAGGTATTCATCAAGTATCGGCTGCAGGAAGTCAACCACTCCGGTACAGGAATACTCGGTTCCATCACGAAGCTGGATTTTTACCAGATCTCCGGTCATTCCATCATAACAGACAAGTGGATGGTATCCATTGCTTTGATAATGAAAGTTAAAGGCTCTGCCTTCCTGTTTGCCGTATGCATCAAGAAGAGTGGAATCCAGATCCAGAATAACAGCCTGTGGCATCTGAATACGATAAACTCTCTTTCGGAGTATTCTGCCAATCATAAGTAACTGATTTAAGGTATCTTCATCCATACGGTTAAAGAATCTTGATAGCGTAGGCTGTGATGCAAGGGTGTCTTTTTCAAGTACAGACTTGAATACAGGATCATTTGTAAGTTCATCGGAAGTATCATCTTCGAAGTAGCCTGCAATGATCATATATATCATCTGGAGCAGGTTTTTCTGATCTGTATGATATCTGAATAATGCAGAATCGTTGGTCTTGAAAACTTTGCCTAAAAGATTATCAATACCAAGTTTGCTTACGAATTCTTTGATAAGAAGCAATCCTGCATCGGAGGATAAATCTCCTCCATCAAAATTTATTTTAATTTGTCTATTGCTTTCTAGTGATAAGGTGTTTACAATACTCATAAAGGGCTCCTTTGTTGGTATTTATTTTGATTAGACACCTTAATTTTACCACAAATGGATGCTCTTTTTTCATTCACTTGATAGGTGAAAAGCAATATTCAGTTAAAATACAGTAACTATGTGGCTTTCAGCCACATTCGTGGCAAAGTCGTGAATAATTCAGGTTAAGTTAATTCTGCATTGCAATTAGCATATAATATAGGTGCAATAAACTTAAAAGGGGATGATAAAATAGCTAATACTACAAATTTTAGTGTCCGCATGGACAGCGATATCAAAAGACAGTGTGAAGCGCTTTATGGTGA
>DVGR01000264.1 GCA_018712605.1 Candidatus Choladousia intestinigallinarum | reverse complement strand
GTTTAAAAATTTTAAAAGCATTCTAGCACTTCCCCAATATCCCCATCAATGCAAATCGACCGCTCTTCAATCTCTTTCGGCGCAAACGCTTCCCCTTGATTCACGCACGCATACACCGCCTTTGGGTTCTGATACGTCATCTGCCAGAACGGATACTTGATAATCCCCGGGGTGCTTTGTTTATTGCGCGCCATTCCAAGCTATATCCAAATTTTAGTGTTTCTTTTACCGTGGAAGGCTGTATCGGGTGTTCTTTCCTTTTCCTTCTTGAATCAATAAACCGTTTTCTGTCATTTTCTTTAAAAAACGTCCGCATGATGACTGCCCCATATCAAGCAGCATTTCAACTTCTTTCCTTGTAATAGAGCCCCGATCTTTTGTCAAAGCAATCACTTTCTTTTCCAGTATGGCTTTCTCCGACCCGGTCTGTGTCGGTTTTGCTGATTCTGAAATTGCGTTCAGATTTGGAAGAATAATCTTAAACGCATTGTCAGATGTTTCAATCTGTGGCGTCATCCCGGTTCCCTCATAGGCATTCATGATTTTTATAAGTCCTGTTCCATAGGCTTCTATCAGTTCCAAACGGTAAAATATATTTGCCAGTTTCACGTTCCGGCAGACCGATATCCCCATTGTTATATCCTTTAAAGTTACACCGTTTACCAAACCACCAATAGAGGTAAATTCCAGTCTGTCTGTGAAAAGACTGATGAAAGAGCTGGCCCGGAACGAGTATTCCCGATGAACCAGAAGATTCAAAAGCACCTCCCTTACTGCGGTTTCGGGATAATCCCGCCTGTCAATACGATACAGCTTCTCAAAGGTGGAATGCGTTTGATTGCGGAAATCGATAAAATCGTAAACTTCATCCATCTGCTGAAATAAAGACCCGGTAAATTCTTTCCGATCCTTAAATTCGTTTTGATTTGTGCCCTGAAAAACAGAAGCCTTAATGGTATGCACACACTGGTCTGAAAGCAACAGCCCTAAGTTGGTATAGACACCATCCTGCGTTACCAATCCCAGTGTTTTCATCTGTGCAGGCCCAAACGTTACATGCCGTTTCTCAAATGTCTTCTCTGCGATTTCAAATGTTAAATTCTGCTCCAAAGACCGCATTTCCTCAAAGCGGTCTCCATCTGTTTCTTTAATCATGCACCGGATTGCTGTATTGGTAGCCGGAACGGAGGAATACCCCTGACGGACGTAGACCCCTTCCGGGCGCAGACCTTTTTGGGCAATATAATAGGGTCTTTCCGTTCCTTGCTGAATATGTACTGCAACGATTTTCTTTCCGTCTACTGTCAATGTTTCATAGTGGAGAAACATCGTCAAGTCCGGCTTAATGGAATCCTGAACCATATTGCTGATCTGCAGAGAGGCTTCGTCCGGATTATCCAATCCTGATACTGTTCCATCATCCTGAACGCCGATGTACAGCTTTCCCCCCTTGCAGTTTACAAAAGCAATGATTTCTTTTTTTATATCCTCCACCACGATTGCTTTTAGTTCAATCGTTTCACTTTCCTGAAAAATCATTTGACCGCCTCCTGATTTTATTCTAACCACATTCCACTCATTCTAACCATTCTTGTCAATAAAAATGGTTAGAATGAGTAGAACAGAATAGGAAACGGCAAAATATTGTATTCTTTCAATTCCTCCATGGAGGAGTGGCAGTCGCAAATTTTGCGGCTGCCACTTAGTGTACACCGCCTCCGGATTCTGATAGGTCATCTGCCAGAACGGATACTTAATAATCCCCGGGGTGTTTTGTTTATTGCGCACCATTTTTTTGCTTACTAGTACTGTACATTTTTAATTAGAACTGTAATACCATAGCCATTCATTCCATTAACCTTCCTCCGCAAGAGAATACAATTTGCGGACTGCGTTCATCACGATATTCCACTCCAGATCATCTGCATAAGAAAACTTTTTCCGATACGCTGTCCATAACTGCTGCATTACCGTACTGTCCTCCACCTCGGCAAAGACTTCCTTTGCCTCAGTCAGATGGCCCTCCGTTTCCCGTTTTCGGGCGGTTGCCAACAGCGCATCATGGAGAAACTCTGCGTTCAGTGTATTCCCATGAAGTTGTTCCAAAATATAAATGTCGTAGAAATCCCTCATGCGGGTATTGACCGTTGCTCTGGTAATGATCGTCTCCAGTTTTTCTGCCAGCACAGTTTCCAGATTATACGCCCAAATGTCAATGGAACGATCCTCCAGCATCAGCTTAAAGCTGTATCGGACTTCCCTCGGTGTAATGGCATCCCCGGTAGAAATATCAATTTTCAGGGGCGTTACCACTCCATCGAAAACCGTAGTCATGCTTACACGAATCCCCGGATATTCCGCTTCATCCATAATCTCTGAAACCTTATTGACCCGAAAGGTCACGCCGTCATCAATCGGAACTGAAACAATCCCCGCAATCAAATCAGCCACATCATCTACATTCACATTGACCCCTTTGACCGTTGCATCCAGATCCATGGTGGAACGGGCATCCAGACCGACCATCGCTGCTACCAGCATCCCGCCCTTCAAAATGAACTTGTCCCGGTACTTTGAGAGGGAAATGCGCTCCAGAAATCTCTCCATCATGTAGTTCCGCATCAAAATCTGTGCGTCTGCAGACTCCTTTTTTGAGAGGTTGCGGATCAGGTCTTTCAACTGCTTTGCTGTCTTTATCATAATAGCACCTCCAAATACTGCCGCAAAAGTTTCTCTACCCGGAACAGCTTCGCGTAGCGCATCAATGTCCGCAGATTCTTGTCCTTTCTTCTGGCATACATTTTGAGCGCTCCCTGGAAGGTCTGCATCTCCATGCTGTTCCGGCTCCGCAGCAGATCGCAGATCGTCCGCTCCATATCATAAGCCGGTACAGTATGCCCAAAGGGGGTCTGCGCCGTTGTCAATCCCACATTATGCAGTTCTGCCTTGATGGTAAAGACCTGAACCCCTTCCGCTTTTAGTCTGGTAGGGTTGTAGCCGGTCTTTACCGTAATCGTGTACTCAGTTGGCTCACGGTCTGTCAAATCGTGAAAAAACAGGGCTGTCTCATGAGAAAATACCGCTTGTTCAAACCGCAGGTGAATCAGGTACATCGCATCTACCCAGGAATCCCTGGAAAGATAAATGCCGTGCGCCACCCGTTCCAGTTCCCGATCCCGCACATAATGATAAAAAACCGGTTTGGAAATCCCGGCAGATACCACCTGAGAGGTTTGCAGCATCCCATCCTGAGCCACCAGCATCCTGTCCAGTTGTTCATATTGTCCCATGATTTCACTTCCTTTCATGCTAATATTATATGCAATATTAGTATGAAAGTAAAGTATACTCACCCGAAAATTTTATAAGCGTTCCAGCACCTCCCCAATATCCCCATCAATGCAAATCGATCTGTCCTTTATTTCTTCCGGCGCAACCGCCTCCCCTAAATTTACACAGGCATACACCGCCTCCGGATTCTGATAGGTCATCTGCCAGAAGGGATACTTAATAATCCCCGGGGTATTGCCGCCCACGCCCAACTCCAGGAAGAGAATGTTTCCGCCTATATGGCTTTCCTGAAATTTTTTGTATCTCCTGGCGGCCCGATACCAGCCTTCATCCTGCACAAAAGTATCATCAGACCTGAGATTCATGGCCAGGGGACGGCCGCAGTTGGGACAGCGTGGAATCAGCCGAGACGGAATCCACATATTTTCCTGTTCTTTTACCATACGCCTCACTATATCCTCGTTATCCCAGGTGGCCTGGCAGCAGGGCTTGGAACATTGAAACAGGCCGTAGTCCCCCTGGGTATAAAAAAGGCGTTTTTTATCAAAGCCTGCCTTTTGGAAACAGTGATCTACGTTTGTCGTCAATACAAAATAATCTTTGTCCCGAATCAGCGAAAGCAGCTTGTCATATACCGGCTTCGGTGCATCCTCATAGCGGTTGATAAGAATGTAACGGCTCCAGTATGCCCAGAACTCTTCTAAGGTACTGTAGGGATAAAAGCCTCCCGTATACATATCATGAAAACCGTATTTTGTTTCAAAATCCGCAAAATATTTCCGAAACCGCTCCCCGTCATAAGAAAAGCCAGCCGAGGCGGATAATCCTGCCCCGGCCCCCACCAAAACAGCCTCCGCTGTCTCCAAAGCCTTTTTTAGTTTTAAAATCATCCTACCACCTTCCCTTATATCTTTCTGGAATCCTTCTCCCCACATATTGACTGGATGTTCAGAGATGCCACTTTTATTATAGCCTTTGCAGGACAGTTTTCACAGCAGTTTCCGCAATGGAGGCAATGCTCCTGCTGAATCACGTAAGGCTCACCCGGTTCGATGCAGCCTTGGGGACAATTCTCTCTGCAGAGGCCGCACTGAATACATTGATCCGTGATCCTGTAGCCTTTTGGCTTAAGAGTTCCTTTTCCTAAGGTATAGCTTTCCCGGAGAATGGGCCGAACACCCAGATTAAAATACTCTATGGCCCCGTCTTTTATCTGGAAGACGATTCCGATCTCTCTTGTCTTCCCCGGATATACATTGGCAAGATAAGGCTGTTCAGCAAAAATTGTATTGATCCACTGTGTCTGTTCCCAAGAAGGGACAGGCACCGCCCGGGCGGACAGCCGGATCATTTCTTTATATTTCGTATAGCCCAGAATCTGCACTCTGCCGTCTGCCAGAAGCTGCCTGCAGAAATCCTTCCCCCTGGCCGTAAAAAAATAAAGGCAATCCGCTTCATAGTGAACTGCGCTGATACAGCGCACCTGTGGATTTCCTTGGCTGTCTGCAGTGGCAAATTCAAGGACTCCCACGTACTGTAATTTTTTCAAACACGTCCCGGCATCCATATAAATTCCTCCTTCTTCCTTTTCAAAACCTCAGGATGCGTCCCTGCCTGCGCGGCTTGGGGGCAGGATGGGGATCTTTTTCTCTTGGATAGCCCAAGAGAACCTGCAGCACGGCGTAAAAATTCCCGGGGATCTCCCACCTGCGCAGAATTTCCTGACCGTAAGGATCCGCAAAAGCCGTCCAGCCCTGGCCGATGTAACAGGAGCCCACCCCAAGAGAATCTGCCGCCAGCATCATATTCTCCGTCGCCACCGCACAGTCCTCTGCAGAAAAAAGAAAGTTCTTCGGCGCAAACATGGTAATAACAACGGGCGCATCGTAAAAGGCATTGGTCAGCTTGGGATCATCCGCAATACTGGGCTGCTCTTTGGATACATAGTTTCCTCCTGAAGCCATGTGGGGATGGGAATTGGCCCTCTTAATCTTCCCCAACCGCAAATTCACTTCCCGGTCCTGACTGACAGCAAAAAGTACTCCCTGACGGCCCCCTGCACTGGGAGCATACAATCCTGCCTGCAGAATCCGCTGCAGGATTTCCTCTTCAATCTGCTTCGTTTCAAACCGTCTGATCGCACGGCGGTGGAGAATAGTTTTCATCACTTCATTCATTTTTTCAAATCTCCTTCCAACACTGGGGATCCGCTCCGTAAAAATTGCCGTCCCTGCCGCTGGCTACTGCCGGACATCCCCGGCACCAGGCCAGCAGCTCGCACTTACTGCATTTTTCAAATCTTGTATAGTCCCGGTACGCCTCCATCTGACACACCCAAAGATCCGCCAGCCGCTCTTCAAACACATTTCCCACTCTGCTGTTTTGAACACGCCGGCAGGCGAAGACCTCCCCTGTGGGAAGAATCGTCAAATGACAGTTCCCGCAGTTGCATCCGCCGTAAATCATTCCCTCCTTGGCTGTCCCGGGAATCTTAAACTCCCCGGTTTCGTACTCAAACAGCGTCCACAGATGATCCTTCTTATTGAAGTACGTCTTGCAGCCTGCAGCCTGGTATTCTTTAAATTTCCTGTCGCAGTCCGCCAGCAGCCGCCTGTAGCGCAGGGGATCTATCCCCACATCCTTTTCTTCACTGGTGGGGCAGTACCTGGCAAAGGCAAACACACCGGCTTCCGCCTTTACTGCTGCATCAATAATATCCGGCACCTGGTCAATATTTGTGCCTGACACCGTGGTCATAATTACACTGCGGATGCCTGCCCGATTGATGCATCCGATTTTTTCTAATGTAATATCAAAGGATCCTGGCTTTCGGAACCAGTCATGGGTCTCTCTCATTCCGTCCAGGGAGAGCTGATATTTTTCACAGCCATACTCCTTCAGTCTTCTGCAGACCTGATCATTCAAATGAAAAGGATTCCCCAAAATTGTAAAGGGAACCTGTTTTTCCTTCAGCAGCGCAAGAAGCCTCCAGAAATCAGGATGCAAAATGGGATCGCCTCCCGTTATATAAAAGTAAGGCAGCCGGTTATACACTCTGCAGAAATCCAGGCAGTTGTAAAAGGTTTCCTGCATCTGCTTCCAATTCATGGAATCCAGCTTCTTACATGTATCTTCAGAAAAAATATAGCAATGCTTACACCGCTGGTCACATTCGTCTGTTATATGCCATTGAAAAGAAAAAAACTGCTTCATCACTTATCCTCACACCTTTATGGTCTTTCCTGTACTGGAGCTTCCAAGCAGGATTGCCGCCTGGGGCAGGACGATTCCCGCCCCAGAAGGTTCCTGTCGGATAGCCCTAGTCTTCTTATTTGTCCCCTGCCCCGCAAGCCGTTCCGCAGGCCGCTGGTTTCTCTTCCGGCTGATCTCCTGCTCCGCAGGCCGTTCCGCAGGCTGCCGGCTTCTCTTCCGGCTGATCTCCTGCTCCGCAGGCCGTTCCGCAGGCTGCGGGAGAACTTGTCTCCATCTTTTTGTTCCATCCGAATAAGTTTGAAAGTGCCATGATCTTTTCCTCCCTAAATGAATGTCAAACGGTTTTCCCGTCTGCATTTTTATTGTAATGGGAAAGCTTCCTCAAAAAAAGTACGCACAAATCTATTACTTAGTTACTTTTGGGTAACCTTTGGCGTGCCTCTTGATCTTCTGATTTTTTTCACTATAATTAGAGCTAGAAAAAATCCCAAGTTTTTTAGCGTGCAGAAATGAGGTGACACAATGCTGACCAAAGAAGAAATGCCTGCCTGTCCGGTGGCGACCACCGTTTGGCTTATCGGAAGCAAGTGGAAACTGCTTATACTGAGAAATCTCATGGTGCGGCCATGGCGTTTTAACGAGCTGCGCAAAGATCTGGAGGGCGTCAGCCAGAAGGTTCTGACCGACAGCTTGAGAGCCCTGGAGGAAGATGGAATCATTACAAGAACAGTCTATCCTCAGGTGCCGCCCCGGGTAGAATATGCCCTGTCCCCTCTGGGGGAAACCATGCGGCCAATCCTGGACGCCATGGAACAGTGGGGAATCGAATACAAAAAAAGACTGGAACAGGAATAGGTTTCTGTCTTGAAATGCCGCAGGCAGACACCACTTCCTTCGTGGCATCATAAAATATAGCGGGAACAAGTTCCCGCTATTTTTAATACGGAGGTACCCACGATGGGAATTACAAATTCAAACAAGCAGATCGATGCTTCCCAGATAGACTGCAACGGCACATTTAAAGTTACCCTGGCTCTCTCGGCGGCACCGGATATCTCTTCTAATCCTACAGATATCGTCCTGGTTCTGGATCGTTCCGGCAGCATGGCAGGAAGTCCCCTGACCAACATGAAGGCCGGCGCCAAAACCTTCATCGATATCATAGATGAAGCCACTGACAGCACACAGGACGGAAATATCGGCTCCGGCAGCCACATCGGCATTGTCAGCTTTTCGGACACTGCCACAGCCGACACGCAGCTTATTACTTCTGTCAGCGCACTGAAGGCCAGCGTGGACAGTTTAACCGCAGGAGGATCCACCAATCACGCAGACGCTTTTTCCAAAGCCATCTCCCTGTTTGATCCCGCTTCCTCTAATGCAAAAGTGATCGTCATGTTTACAGACGGCAAAACGACTTCAGGCCCTCAGCCATCCCCCGTGGCGGCAGCCGCCAGGGCAGCCGGGATCATAATCTACTGTATCGGCCTTATCGGTGCGGACGGCATTGACGTAAATGTTCTCAACGACTGGGCTACAGATCCGGATGCCTCCCATGTGGCTGTAACCCCCGATGATGCTGATCTGGAAGATTTATTTGCGGATCTCGCAGCAAATATCTCTAAACCGGGAGCCACAAATATTGTCATAGATGAGATTCTCAATGCAGATTTCAACATCGTCAGCGTAACACCGCCCACCACTGGAAGCGCCATGACCGTAAACGCCACCACCATCCGCTGGAAGATCCCCGCTCTGGGCGTAAACGGAAACGAAGGGGCTTCCCTGGAGTTTTTTGTCAGGCATGTAGGAAATACCTCGGGCATGAAGCCAGTGAATCATTCCATCCTCTACACAGATACAGAGGGAAACTCCGTCACCTTCCCTTCCCCCTCTGTTCAGGTGGACTGCGGCCTTGTGGTCACTCCAGAGCCCTGTCCCGTCCCGGTGGACCTCTCAATAGAAAACTGTGAGGATTCTCTGGTGATGGATGTGGGAGATACCTATCTGGAATCCCTGGGGCGGATTCTCCAGTTAAATGTCACTGTCAAAAACGTCTGTCCCAACAAACGGGTAGCCCTGGCAGTCATTCTCACGGAAACCGACGCATCCGGCAAAGAATATTCCCGAGGCATGAAGACCTTTACCATTCCCGCCCATACTTCCCCCCGCTGCCGGGATATTCTGGTAAAGTGTATTAAATTCGTCCTCCCGGAAAATCTGAACGTCTCAGGAGGCAGTACACAGTCTATGTGCAGCACAAGAAACTTAAAAGTACGGCTGATCGCTCACAACATTGATACGGATTTTAGCTGCTGTGATTCAATTCTGACACTGTAAACCTCCAATCAAAACCGGCGCCCGACACCAGGAAGAAAATTCTCCTCGGTATCAGGCGCCGGGCCCTTTATGCAGGAAAATCCAAAATCTGATCCACAGCCTCACAGACATATCCCACCAGCGCATCCGCAGATGCTCTTACCCACTGCTGAGAACGAAAAAAAGCAAACGATTTATCCGCCTGGCAAAACATACAAGTATCATTGCAGGAGTCCCCGATGCAGTACACTTTCAGGGGCTGCCCCATGAAAGAAAGCAATTTCACCATAGCCGTCGCCTTTGTCTGAGCTTTGGCTGTAACAGCCAGGGAAAGTGTGTTCAGAGACACTTTAACCTCTGCCCCATACCGCTGTCTGATATCCCCAGCAATTCCAACCAGTTTTGAGAGCTTCGCATTTTTCCCATATGGTTTTATGCCGATCATATTGTAAGCCTCTGCCCTTTTAGCTGTTACCCAAAACGCTTTCTCTCCTCTTTCTTCCGTTTCGCTGCTTACACAGTCCGCCAATTCATTGCGTATTCCACAGTCTGTTTTCTCGCCTGAACCCTGGAAATATAGATAATAACCAAGATAATTCCTGCAAAATCTCAATATCTCCATGCCAAGGTCATGGGAAAGGGGATGATTGTACAGTTCCAGGCCTGCCCGGTCTTCAATCTGGCTTCCATTATTTAGGATCAGATAGTCGTAAGGCAGATGAAAACGCTGTATTACCGAGTAGGCCTCCCTGCGGTTTCTGGCGGTACAGTATACGATCAGATGGCCTGCCTTCCTCATTCTTCCAAGGGCCTCCCAATCTCTCAGCGAGTAAAGACTGCCGCTATGAACGAGGGTTCCGTCTATATCACAAAATAATATTTTTCTCATGGGCTTTTCCCCTGCCAGATGGCCTTTACAGCAGCAGTTCCAGCAATTCTTCCGGGGTTCGGAAAAGGAAATCCGCATCCCGGCTCTCTTGGTTGCTGTCTTTGCTGCCAAGCGCCTCTCTGACTGCCTTTCTCTGACTCTTAAGAGTACCCTTCCGGTCAAGCCGGTCCAGCCAGTCCAGCAGCTTCGGCAGATTTTTCTCCGGGTCTCTGTCCAGATAAAAAAGCGCCTGTTTCACTGCGAATGCTTCCATATTTTCTTTCAGTGCCATTTCCTCTCAACCTCTCTTTTCTTTACTCTGAAAGCCCAGTCTCAATGGGCAGGCAGACTGCGTGCTGGCACGCAAGGCTGCATGAGCATTTGAGACGCTAACCCGTATGAGCAAGGAGCACGGTAGTGCGGATTGCGAATACGGGGAGGGCGCTGCGTGCCAGTGGCACGCGTTTAGCGCCGACCGAAGCGGAGCGGAGACTTGCGGGAGCACGCAGTGCGGAGCAATC
>DVGR01000263.1 GCA_018712605.1 Candidatus Choladousia intestinigallinarum | reverse complement strand
TGTCTTCCGCTGTAACCGGTGTGACAAATCCGGCGGGATGCTGCAGCTTTATGCGGACCTGCATAACCTGACCTACCGGGAAGCAAATGAGGAAATCCGGGAGGCTCTGAATAAGGGGGAATACCGGGAAGTACAGAAGGTCATGAAGAAGGAGCAGGCTGAGCCGGAACAATCGAAGCTGGCCCCTCTGGATGTCCGGCATCACACATATTCTGAAATGCTGGATCTGTTTCCGATATACGGAGTACATAGGGATAATTTGTTTTCCCGTGGTCTTTCGATGGAACAGATCAAGGAACGGCAGTACCGGAGTATACCTCTTTATGGGCTTCACAAGTTTACAGAGGAACTGCAAAGAAAAGGCTGTGAACTGGAAGGCGTACCTGGCTTCTATCGGGATAATAGCGGAAAATGGACGATGAACTTCAAAGCGAAAAATTCCGGTTTTCTGGTTCCTGTAGAGTCCATAGACGGAAAGATACAGGCATGTCAGATCCGTCTGGACCATCCCTGGAACGACAATAAATACATCTGGTTTTCCAGCGCAGGGTATCCGGGAGGTACGACGTCCGGAAGTCCCATTCATGTGATTGGAGATAGGGATGCAGAAACGATATATCTGACAGAAGGTGGTCTGAAAGGCTCCATTGCTCATTATCTGTCCGGAAACACGTTTATCTGTGCTGCAGGCGTCAATATGTACCGGAGTGTCCGGCCTGTGCTGGAAGAGTTGCAGAAAAGAAAGATGAAACGTCTGGTGGAAACCTACGATATGGACAAGAAGCTGAAAACAGAATGTGACGAAAACTACCACAAATGTTCCGATTGCACGATAAAGGGAACGAGGGAGTTCTGTCCATACAAGGTGGAAAAACGGCGGATCATCCAAAACGCCTGTGGAAAAGTCTATGGGATCTGTAAAGAACTGTCCATTCCTGTCAGCCGTATGGTCTGGGATCAGGATGCAGATGGAGACTGGAATGGAAATATTAAAGGAATTGATGATTATTACTACGCAAAGAGGGCTGATATGTCAGCCCCTTTGCTAATAGAGAAAGGAGAAGAAGAGGATATATGAAAAAAGGAGAAAGGCTGCTTTTTCTGGCAGGGATCCTGCTTGCCATCGGCGCTCTTGCTTTTTCTGCATGGAAACTGAGAGGAATCTATGGGGAATATCAGGAGGGCGAGGATACCTATGAAGAGCTTGCCTCATTTGTGGAGGAGCCGGAGGATACACCAAAGCCGGACGAGAGTGAAACCGATACAGAGCCGGACGGATATCTGCAGATTGATTTTGAAGGACTGCAGGCTGTGAACCCGGACGTGATCGCCTGGATTGATATTCCCGGTCTATCCATCAGTTATCCGGTGGTACAGGGAACGGATAATGCTTATTATCTGCATCATCTGTTTTCCGGGGAGTACAACAGCAGCGGCAGTATCTTTGCGGACTGGCATAACCAGCCGGATTTCACGGATCAAAACACTATCATATACGGCCACAATATGAAAAACGGCAGTATGTTTGGAACCCTCTCCCATTATCAGGATCAGGCTCTGTGGGAGGCCTCGCCTTACTTTTACCTGTATGTGCCGGGGAAGGTGCTGAAATATCAAATCTTCTCCTGCTATGCCGGATATGTGGGGAGCGAGGCTTACACCTATGCGTTTCCGGAAGAGACAGACTTTCAGGCTTTTCTGAAGCAGATCCGCTCCTATGCGGGATATGATACCGGCGTGGACGTAGGGGAAACAGACCGGGTGGTGACACTTTCCACCTGCGTCAGCTCCAGGCGGGACTATCGGTATATTGTCCATGGAAAACTGGTAGAGGAAATAGAAAATTGAAGAAAAGAATCGTAACTGAAGGCTGCGCCGGTATGGGAAAGAATCACACCATGCCGGTCTTTTTTATGGAGGAAAAGATCATGTTGGAAGCTGAATATGAGAAAGCACGGGAGAAAATTGAAGGGAAAGAAGATGATAGGCTAAAGAAGGAGCGGATACAAACACTCCAGATAATCTTTCAGCGAGCCTGGCGTTATCAGGAGCAGGGTATGCTGGAGGAGCTCGTCTTGAGCTTTGTCCGGAAAAAGACAGGGATGATTGAGAAAGCTAAAACAAAAGGCGAACTGCAGGAAATCAGCAAACCGCCAAATCCGGTTTATAACGGCAATGGCTTTACAGCCGGAAAGTATGATACGGAGGAAGAAGAATTGCTGGTCTGGAGCCTTACTTCTCTGCGAACAGTGCCTAATACTGAGGGATGTAAACGGTACAGGGAGTTATTCTGCCGCCTGTTGCCGGAAAAGGCAAAACTATTGTTCCCGGAAATGAATAAAAAAATGCAGCGTAAAGGAGAAAAAAATGTATATACAGGAAAAAGATTTAAAGTTGAACAAAGGATACTATATACAGCGGAAATATCTTCCCTATGAAGGAAAATTGATGTTGGCTAGGAGGAGGATCCTGGAATGGTATGATTACTGGGATGGACAGGTCTATGTCAGCTTTAGCGGCGGTCTGGACTCCACCGTGCTGCTGGCGCTGGTCAGGATGACGCTGGGAAGTGAAATTCCTGCCGTGTTCTGCAATACCGGATTGGAGTTCCCGGAAATCATCCAGTTTGCCCACTCCTTCAAAGCCTATGGCGCCTATGAGGAGATCCGGCCTGCTATGAATTTCCGGCAGGTGATCCTCAAGGAAGGGTATCCGCTCATCAGCAAGGAAAATGCAAGCAAGATCCGGAAGCTCCGGCATGGGAATCTATCGCCCCGTTACCGGAATTACCTGCTGAATGGTGATGAGAGGGGAAAATTCGGTATGCTGCCAAAAAAGTGGCAGAAATACATTTACGGGCCCTATGATATTTCAGAAAAGTGCTGTCTGATCATGAAAGAGAAACCCTTTAATCAGTACGTGAAAAAGACTGGCAGACAGCCTTTTGTGGGAATCACACAGGATGAATCCTTCCGCCGGGCGCATCAGTATGCGAAGACCGGCTGCAATGTATATGACGGCAGAATGATCAAAAGCCAGCCGCTGGGCCCCTGGACAAAACAGGACGTACTCCGGTTTGCTTATGAGCATATGGGAGAAAAGATTATCCCGGAAAAGGGACCTGCATATAAGTTCTCTATCTGCCCGGTATACGGAGAGATCACAAAGGATGCACAGGGAATT
>DVGR01000262.1 GCA_018712605.1 Candidatus Choladousia intestinigallinarum | reverse complement strand
GAGCCGATCCCATTGGGCTCGATACAGGTATGGAGCCGATTGCAGGGAATGATCACTTTTCCCTGGGCCACCAGTTCCATAAGTTCTCCCGTACTCATGTTTTCTTTTTTCGCCACCGCCTCCATCTGAGGTGTGCAGATGCCTTTTCTGGCCGCTTCCATCTGCGTATGGTACTCTTTCATATCCTTCCTCCTTCTGGGGAGCTTTGCCTGACATCGAAAAAAGGCACTTTCCGCAGAAATCATATCTGCAGAAAATGCCCTTACTATCACAGAAACACTCTGACACTAAATATGATCCCTACGTTGGCATTACCCAAATCAGGTGATAAAGGTCGAAGTTGATGACTTCCTCTCAGCCCGCCTACGAGCTCCCTCTCTTTATAACTTTGAATGTTGAATATTATATCATATCTGTCTCTGCTCTACAAGTTAATTTAATTTTTTGCTTTTGTACATAGAATAATTCAGAATCAAGCCTCTGAAAACTGATCTTTGCCTACGCCGCACAGAGGGCATTCGAAATCATCGGGAATATCCTCCCATTTTGTGCCCGGCTCAATTCCGTATTCCGGCGCTCCTGCTTCCTCGTCATATTCCCATCCGCATACATCGCATACATATTTCATATAAAATTCCTCCTTGATTCGTTATTTTCTATATCCGTTCCCTTATCCAAGGGGCTCAAAATCTTCTGCGCCATGCTTGCACAGCGGGCAGATGAAATCATCCGGCAGAGTCTCTCCCTCATAGATATATCCACAGATCTTGCACACAAATCCCTTCTTGTCTGTGGTGGGCTGAGGCTGGGGCTTAATATGGTCAAAGTAATACTGATAGGTAGTGCTGGGGGTATTGGACAGCACCACTGCCTCCGTCACATCCGCCACAAACAGAGTGTGGGTATCATAATCATAAGAATCTACAACCTTGCAGGAGATTACCGCATTGGAGTATTCCGCCACATAGCGAAGTCCGTTGGCCGTACGCACTTCCTGTCCTCCCTGAGCAAATTTATCCGTATCCCTGCCGCTCTGGAAACCGAACTGCTGGAAAATCTTAAAGGGCGTGTCCGTAGTCAGAACAGACAGGTTAAAGGTTCCGGTCTTAGCAATCATTTCACATGTATAGTTCGCCTTATTTACACCGATAACCACTCTCTTCTTCACATCGGTAAGCTGCATAGCCGTGTTGATGATGCAGCCGTTGTCCTTATCTCCATCTTTTGCAGTCAGGACAAACAGGCCGTAGGAAAGCTTAAACATTGCCTGAGGATCAACCGCAGCTGCTTCAGCCGCCGCCTCGATGGCCTTGCTGGCATCCTGGGCCTTGGCATTTTCCGGCATAGAAGCTGCCAGAGCCTCTACCAACTGGTCAATCTGCGGAAGCTGGTCTCTCTTGAGGGCGGATTTCAGAGTGAGCTGACCGTCAAGAATGGTCATATTCTTGCACTTCTCTATCTCAGCCCGCATCAGCTTCCCGCTGGTGGGAGCCCAGGATCCATTCTCAATAAAAGCAACGGTGCGGTTCTGAATATTATGGGCTACCAGATCAAAAATCAGAGCTTCCATATTTACGAAAATCCCCGCATTGTAGGTCGTGGAGGCAAAAACAATATGGCTCCACTTAAAGCATGCCGCAATAATATCAGAAGCCGGTGTCACGGACACATCAAACATAACGGTCTTAATGCCTTTTTCTCTCAGCCTGCAGGCCAGGATCTCAGCGGCATTCTCCGTATGGCCGTACACTGATGCATAGGCGATCACTACACCGTATTCTTCCGGCGCATAGGAACTCCAGTGCATATATTTTGCAATATAATCTCCGATATTCTTTCTCCAAACAAAGCCGTGAAGGGGGCAGATCATCTCAATCTCCAGCGTAGCCGCTTTCTTCAAAAGGGCCTGCACCTGATCCCCGTATTTTCCAACGATATTCGTATAATATCTTCTGGCTTCATCCAGATAATCTCTTTCAAAGTTCACTTCATCCGCAAACAGGGCACCGTTCAATGCGCCAAAGGTTCCGAAACCATCTGCGGAGAAAAGAATCTTATCCGTGGTATCGTAGGAAACCATAACTTCCGGCCAGTGTACCATGGGAGCCATCACAAAGACAAGATTATGCTTTCCTGTGGAGAAGCTGTCTCCCTCTTTCATAAGAATCGCTCTGGAATCAATGTCAAACTCAAAGAACTGCTTGATCATCCCAGCAATCTTCTGATTGCAGATAATCTTCACATCCGGGTAGCGCATCACCAATTCCTGGATAGCCTCTGAGTGATCCGGCTCCATATGATGAACCACCAGATAATCCAGGCTTCTCTCACCCAGAACCTCTTTGATATTATCGAAGAAAACACCCTTTACCGCTTTATCTACCGTATCAAAGAGCACCGTCTTCTCATCCAAAAGCAGGTAAGAGTTATAGGATACGCCGTCCGGAACAGAATATACGCCTTCAAACATGGCAAGGCGGCGGTCATTTCCTCCTACCCAATAAAGATCGTCCGTTACTTTTCTATAACAGTACATAGTCTCCTCCTTTTCTTTACTGCTTCCACAGATGCTTTACAGGATTCCACCTCCTGGCTCTGCAGATGCCTGTTTTCTCAATTATATCCCAGTCAGTTAAAAATTACCAGAAAAACCGTCTCTATTATTGCACAATTTTCTGCCCGTATCTGTAGCATTTGCCACATTTTTATATTATACTATAAGTCCAGTCTCAAAGCAGGGCGCCATGGACTGCTTGCAGGCCAGTGGGGCCATGCTTTCGAGACGACAACAGGTATGAGGAAGGAAGGCGGCAGCCTGGATTCCGAATACCTGTTAGGATTCCGAAAGTGCGAAGCACGGAGGAATCCGTGGACTTATATGGATTACACAATCGTCCAGTCTCAAAGCAGGGCGCCATGGACTGCTTGCAGGCCAAGGGGGCCATGCTTTCGAGACGACAACAGGTATGAGGAAGGTATAGAATTATTATGCAGCAGATTTCTATTTTCAACGGCATTTCCCCGGAAGAACTCTCCCGGATGCTTCACTGCTTTCAGGCGGTGAAAACATTCTGCCGCCGGGGTCAGACAATCCAGACATACAGCAGCCATCTGAGAAAAATCGGAATCCTGCTTTCAGGCAGAGCACATTTATATTGTGTCGATTTTGACGGCTCCTATACTCTTTTGGAACGATTTGGCCCTAACGATCTTTTTGGAGAAATGTTTTCCCTTCCCCTCTGGGGTTTAGAATATATTGTGGAGGCGGATACAGATTGTGAGGTTTTGTTTCTTCTATATGAAGATATTATCAAGCGATGCGAAAAGGCCTGCGGCCATCACTCCCAGCTCTCAGACAATCTGTTCCAGATTATTACAAAAAAATCCCAGGCCCTTTCTCTGAGAATCAATCTGCTGACTGCTAAGACTGTACGCCAGCGTCTTCTCCACTACCTGACCTACCAGCAGGAACAAAAGAGGCAGACCTCCTTCTCCATCGACATGTCCCTGACAGAGCTGGCGGAATACCTGGGCGTGGACCGCAGCAGCCTCATGCGGGAGATACGCACTTTAAAAGCGAAGGGTGTCCTTTGTTCCAAAGGACGGGTATTCTCATTAACCCCCCCTTCGCCGAACGAAAAAGGAGGCAGCGGAAGGACAAATGAGTAAAAAACAGACAGGCCAAAAAAAAAGAAAAAACCTCGGCGGCCACAGATCACGCCGTTTTCTCAGAGGGCTTTGGAGCAGATTTTTCTGGTATTTCCTTCCTCTTTATTTGATTTTATGCTGTGTGGATTATGCCCTCCCGCATCAAACCCAGGCCCTGCGCTCCTGGGCACAGAGCAGGATTTCTGAAGCCGGCCTTTCTCTAGACAGAGAAACTGTAACCCCAGAGCCGACACAGACTCATTCAGTACAGAATGAGTCTGAACAGAACCAACCCTCAGATCTGGAAGTACATTTTCTGGATGTGGGACAAGGTCTTTCGGTCTTTGTCCGCTCAGGAGAACATACTCTGCTCTATGACGGCGGCGACCGTGACACCTCTTCCTTTGTAGTAGCCTACCTAAAGCAACAGCAGGTAGAATCCCTGGATTATGTAATCGCTTCCCACTATGATGCGGATCATATAAGCGGACTCATCGGAGCCCTCCACGTCTTCCCGGCAGATACAATCATGGGGCCTGATTACGTACATGAGTCAGACACCTATTCTTCTCTCTGCCAGTCAGTCAGGGAACAGGGGAAAACTTTGATCCATCCCGCTCCCGGAGAGACCTACTATCTTGGAGATGCCTCCTTTACCGTACTGGCTCCCCTAGATGAGTATGAGGATTCAAACAATAATTCCATGGTGATCCGCATTGCCGATAATGGCAGCAGCTTTCTCCTTACAGGAGACGCTGAGGAAGCCAGTGAGAAAGATATGTGCCTTCAGGACGGGGAACTTTCAAGTGATGTCCTCTGCGCAGGCCATCACGGCTCATCCACTGCCACCACGGATCTTTTTCTCTCCATGGTCCAGCCCGCTTATGCAATCATCAGCGCTGGAAAAGACAATGAATACGGCCATCCCCACCCGGAGACTCTTCAGCGTCTGAGCGCCCATGGTGTTCAGGTTCTGCAGACCAGTGAGCTGGGAACGATTGTCTTTTCATCCGATGGAAATAGCCTTACATGGAACGCCGCCCGTCAATAAGACGGACGGCGTTTTGTCCAACAGGCTTTCAAAAGCCTGTCCTTTTATCCTATGCGCACCCTATAGTCAGGAGAATATTAGAGAAAACTCTCTTCTCCCCTGTAGAAATCGCCAGAACCACATCCGGCTCTCCTGCCAGGTCATAGAACTCAAATCGTCCCACCCCGGAGAGTTCCAGCCCAAGCTCTTCCTTAAACTCCGCAAAAATCTCAGGAGTGGAACCATCGCCCGGCACCATTACCTCCGCTTTCTCTATCTCCACCACTGAGTGGATAGCTTTCAAAACCTCTGTCACTGTAGGCACTCCAGAAACCAGCCCAAGATAAACCTTTTTTGCGTTTCCTGTCTTTTCCGCCAGGGGATAATTCCCATCCGCTATTAAAACCTTGCTTCCATGGCCGCAGTATGCCAGGGCAGCCATAATTTCAGGATGAATTAATTTTGATGTTAGCATAAATATCTCCTCCGTCTGTCTGTTCGGCTTTTATCTCAATACTGAAGTATCCGGCGCCTCTCCCGTTTTCTCCTTCATAAATGCCTCCACCTTCTCTAAGGTAGGAAGGGAGGGCATAGCCCCCATGGCTGACACCGTAAGTCCTGCCGTATGGTTGGCAAACCGGAGCGTCTCTTCATAGCCCCATCCGCAGCACAGTCCCACCGAGAGGGCTCCCACAAAGGAATCTCCCGCTGCCGTGGGATCTGCAGCCATAATTCCTTCCACACAGGGACTATAATAAAATCCGTCTTTTTCCGTATCCAAAACTGCGCCGGCTTCTCCCAAAGTAATCAGGACATTCTTTACTCCCTTGGCTTTTAAAGCCTCTGTGGCCGCTTTGGCCTCTTCCATATTTACTTCCCGGCCTGAATGAGAAATCTTAATCCCCACCATATCATAAGCCTCATGCTCATTGGGAGATATATAAGTCAGGTGGGAGAGCAGCTCATCTGACAGAGGTGCGCTGGGTGCGGAATTCAGCATAACCGGCACGCCTTTCTCGTATGCGTACTGGGCCACCAGCTCGTTGATCTCCATGGGGATCTCCAACTGAAGCACCACCAGGTCATACTGAGCAACCTGCTCTTTCAAAAACGCTACGTCCTCCGGTGTAATACTCATATTAGATCCTGAAAGCACAATAATCCGGTTTACCGTCTGCTTTCCAGGTGCCTCCTCCAAAATAATCACACTGCAGCCGGAGGGAAGCTTCTCATCGTACAGGATGTAATCTGTACAAATCCCCGCCTCCTTACAGGTGCGGATCATCTCTTCTCCATTGCTGTCATGGCCCAGCTTCCCCACCATGGTCACGTCTGCCCCCAGCCTTGCCATCTGCACTGCCTGGTTCGCTCCTTTTCCTCCGGGCGCTTTGGAGAAGGTTCCCCCCAGAACCGTCTGCCCCTCCCTGGGAAAGATTTCCGTGGTGGCAATCTGATCCATCACAAAGCTTCCTACTACAAGTATCTTTGGTTTTGCCATTGAAAAAATCTCCTTCCTCTGCTATAATCAAAAATAAAAACGTTTTTATTTTTTTCTGTTTTATTTTATCATATAATGATTTTAGGGTCAATGAAAATCTCGTAAGAAAGGAGGGATTCTATGGAAAAAGAATTTCTTCGCCGTCAAAAAGAAATCACGATAAAAGACGTAGCCAGAAAGGCCGGCGTAGCCGTCTCCACTGTTTCCCGGGTACTGAACGGCCTGGACAAGGTAAGTGACAAGACGAAGCGTAAGGTGCAGGCTGCCGTGGATGAATTGGGCTACGTACAGAACCAACTGGCCGTTTCCATGGTCACCGGGCAGACGAAAACGATCCTGATGATCGTACCGGATTTCACCAATGATTTTAACGGAGCCGTCATCCAGGGTGCCGAGACTTACCTGAAAAAAGAGGGGTATACGATACTCGTTTCCTCTTCTGCTGATTTCAAGGAGAGTGATTATGAGACACTGCGCCTGAGGTTTTCCCGGATGGTGGACGGAATCCTGGCCGTCCCCTCTCCCTCTGACGCTTTAAACTATAATCATTGGGGGAAGCCAGCCGTTCTTATCGACTGCTGGCGGCCAGAGAATGATTATTACACTGTGGAAATCGACAATGCGAAGGGAGCTTACCTCCTTACAGAAGAGATGATTAAAAAGGGCCACCGCAGAATCGCCTTCGTGGGCGGCATACTGGGCGTAAGCCTTGGCGGCCAGAGAATCCTGGGATTTCGAAGGGCCATGGCCGACTATGGGATTCCTGTGGATGAAACCATCCAAAAGCCCGGGGTTCATTTTCAGGAAACCGGCATCTGCGGAATGGAAGAGCTTCTCTCTCTGCCTGCCTCTGTACGTCCCACGGGGGTCATTGCCGTAAACAACCTGACCTGTATTGGCTGCATGGAGGTTCTCCTGGGGCGAAACCTTACGGCGGGGCGTGACATCTCTCTGGCCGGTTTTGACGATCACCCGGCGGCCCGCTACACGGCTCCCGGCATTACGGTTATCTCCCGTCCCTCCATAGAAATGGGACGGGAAGGCGCCAGGATCCTTCTGAGACTTCTGCAGAACGAAAAAACAGAACCACGGCGGCTGATCATGGATCTCTCCCTGGTCCGCCGGGGTTCTGTAAAGTGTCTCTTGCCCTGATGCAGCTCCTTTTGGAACTACTTATCTTCCCTAAGGAGCAGGGTTTCTGCAATCTTTTTAATCGTATCCTTTAACTCAATGGGTTTGCTGATGTGCCCGTTCATGCCGCAGGACAGGCTTTTGGCCACATCCTCCGAAAAAGCATTGGCTGTCATAGCCAGAATCGGAATAGAAGCGGCATCCTCCCGCTGCATGGCCCGGATCGCTTTGGTTGCCTCGTAGCCGTCCATGACAGGCATCTGCACATCCATAAGGATCAGGTCGTAATATCCAGGAATCGAAGCGGCAAATTTATCCGCTCCCTCTTTGCCGTTCCACGCCTTTTCAATGACTGCTCCGGTAGCTCCTAAAAGCTCCGCCGCAATCTCCATGTTCAGCTCGTTATCCTCCACCAGAAGGAAGCGTCTACCCCTGAAATCACAGGCCAAAGGATCTTCCTTCTTGTCCTTTTCTTGTTTTTCCCCGAAATGCCGTTCCAGAAGGGAAATCAGGGCAGATTCAAACAGCGGTTTCGTAATGATCTCTTCAACGCCCGCTTCCCGGCTCTCATCGGAAATCTCTCCCGTGTCATAAGCGGACATTAAAACCGGCACTGGCGTACTGATCACAGAGGCCGCACGGATTCTGCGGATGGTCTCCAGGCCGTCAATATACGGCATCTTCCAGTCAATGAGGCACAGATCATAGGGATCTCCCGAGGTTTGGGCCTGCTCTACCTTGGCCACTGCTTCAAAACCATTGTCCGTCACCTCGCTGTGGACCTGAAGCTTATCAAGAACCAGCTTCGTGTGAGCCAGAGAATCCGGGTCGTCATCGGCTGCCAGCACCCGCAGCCCAGAAAAATCTCTGCGTTTCTCCCGCTTCTCTTCCACCCATCCAAAGGGAAGTGTCACTGTAAAGGTGGTTCCCTCCCCCAGGCGGCTGTCCACCGTGATCCTGCCGCCCATCATCTCTGTAAAGCGTTTGGAAATGGACAGTCCAAGACCAGTTCCTCCGTACACGTGCCCCACATTGGCGTTTTCCTGCTCAAAGGCCCTAAAAATTTTCTCAAAGTTTTCCTCAGCGATGCCGCAGCCCGTGTCCTCCACTTCAAACTTAAGCCACAGCTCCTTCTCCGTCCGGCTAAGCCTTGTAATTCGGAGCAGGACTCTTCCGCCTTTTGCCGTAAATTTCAAAGCATTTGACAGGAGATTCATCAATACCTGGTTCAGCCTCAGAGAATCTCCCTTAAGCCGCTCCGCTATATCCCCCACAAACACCGTCTCAAATTCAATTCCCTTTCCCAGGGCCTGTCCGTAAGCCACATTGTTAAGCCCCTCCATAAACACCCGGAAATCAAATTCTTCTTTCTTGATCTCTATCTTTCCGCTCTCGATCTTTGACATATCCAGCACATCGTTGATCAGCGCCAGCAAATGTCTGGAGGAAAGATTAATCTTGCGCAAACATTCTGCCAGCTTCTCCTGATTGTTCAGATTCTGCTGGGCGATCATGATCATCCCCATAATTCCGTTCATAGGCGTCCGTATCTCATGGGACATCCTGGAGAGGAATTCGCTCTTAGCCAGATTCGCCTGCTCCGCCCGCACAATGGCTGCCTCCAGCTCCTTCTGAATCCTGAGAAGCTTCGTCTCATCTGTCAGCACCGTAATAAACTGCTCCTGGGATTCCGAAAAAATCCGGTAGGTCTGGAGCAAAAAGATTTTCTCTTCCGACTGGGCAGGATGGCGGTAATGAAACGTAGCACTCCAATGAGTTTCCCCATGGGTCTGAAACAACTGGCTGATCTTTTCCTGATCCTCCTGTGTCATATACGCAAAGAGAAATTCCGGCGAGATGTTCCTGGGATCCGGCGCAAATCCTAAAATCCGCTCCGCATTCTCTGAAATAAAGTTCCTCTCAGGATATTTCAGCTCATTGATCATGAACACATTATCCACATTTTGGGACAGGAGTTCAAAAAGCTGATTCTGGGCCTGGAGCTGAACCGTATTCCGATTCAGGAGATGGCGATAAAGGAAGTACACTCCCAGAACCGCAGCAAACACAACGCAGGAAATTAGGATAGAATTAAAGCTGGTACGGCCTGCCTCCTGATAGAAATCATTGAGTCTGGCACCCGCATGATCCAGAATTTTCTCCAACTGTCGGTCAAACTCCTCGTTCACCTGAGCCAGATGCTCTGAGCTGTAGCTGACAATTTCCTCTTCGCTCCGGTCCGCTGCCGCCGCATAGGAGAGAAACACCGCCTGATCCGCCTGCATCTGCTCCATCAGCTCGCCCAGTTTTTCAACATCCTTGGCGTCTCCAAGAAAACGTTCCTCTATAACGTCAAGCTGCTGCTGGGCATCCTCATAGATGACCTGGATCTGCTTCCGTACATCCTCCACCACCTCGGGCGTATTGATATTTTTCAGCTGTTCAAAGCTGATCCTGACATTGTCAATATCGCTCTGCAGCTCTCCCCCAGCAGGCAGCACCTGTACAGGATGGGTCCGTATATCCTCCATCAGGGACATTAAACTGGTAAGGCTGTAAATGGTATAGAGAAGGAAGGCCACCAAAAGCGCCACCAAAAACCAGCCGGATATACTGGAGATCTTCCTGCTCTTTTTTAATCTTTTTTTCTCCCTCTGCATATGTAGCACCTTTCAAACTTTCGTATCGCTATATAAGATATTGGGATCATGCCTGAGAAACCAGCGCTTCTATCCCCCGGCACTCTATCCCAAAGCTTTCCGCCACATTCCGGCATGTACAAAATCCCTGGTACGTGTTGACGCCTGAATAGATTACAGGATTTTCCTGGCAGGCTCTCTCAAGCCCCTTTCCGGCAATCTCCAGGCCATACTTCAAAGTCGCGTTTGTAAGGGCAATCGTCGAGGTTCTCGGTACCGCTCCAGGCATGTTTCCCACACAGTAGTGAATCACTCCGTCCACCGTGTAGATGGGGTCGTCGTGGTACGTAACCCTGGTAGTCTCACAGCATCCGCCCTGATCCACTGCCACGTCCACGATCACGCTTCCCTTCTTCATCTTCTTTAAATACTCTTTCTTCATCAGCTTCGGCGCCGCCCGTCCGGGAATCAGCACGCTTCCGATGACCAGATCCGCCTCTGCCACGGCCTTCTCAATCACGGCATCCGTGCTGTAGAGAGTCTGAATCCTTCCTCCGAAGAGATCATCCAGATACGCAAGCCTGTGCAGGTTCATATCGATGACTGTCACATCCGCTCCCATTCCCACGGCGATCTTACAAGCATTCGTCCCTACATTGCCTCCGCCCAGGATCACCACCTTAGCTTTCGGCGTTCCCGGCACTCCCGCCAGGAGAACCCCATATCCTCCAAAAGTTTTTTCCAGATACTTGGCTCCTTCCTGGACGCTCAGACGTCCGGCGATCTGACTCATGGGCGCCAGCAGCGGCAGGCTGCCGTCCTTCTCCATCAGCGTCTCATAAGCCACTCCCTTTACCTTCGCCTCCATCAGCGCTTCCATCTGCGGCCGGTCCGCAGCCAGATGAAGGTAGGTATAGAGGATCAAATCCTGATGAAAATATGGATATTCTTCCGGCAGGGGTTCCTTCACTTTCACTATCATCTCGCTTTTCTCCCACACTTCTTCAGCGGATTTCACCATCATGGCTCCCGCCTGGACATATTCCTCATCCGAAAAGCCCGATCCTTCTCCGGCGCCCTCTTCGATGAATACCGTATGCCCGGCTGCCCGGTAGCTCTTGACGTTATCCGGAGTAAGGCCCACCCGGTACTCATACTTTTTAATCTCTTTCACACATCCTACTCTCATGCTCTTTCCTCCTTTCGTTAAAATGTCTATAATTTTTGCTCTCTGGTTTTTATGCTGTCAGCACTTCTTTCAAAGCTCCCAGAATCTCTTCTTCCAGCTCCATGGTCTCCAGGATTCCGCACAGAATCACAGGCAGCTTGCCTTCCTGGAGATACTGGAAAATCTGCAGCTTCTTTCCATATTCCATCTCTGCATTGTATAAAATCCTGTAGCACTGCCCTTTCAGGTCATTGGTTCCCAGTTCAGGTTTTTCTTTAAATCTCACCTCAATGCGGCTGGCCTTGTCTGCGGAGGCAATGGAGACGGTAAGTATCTGTCTTTCTCCGTCATAAGAACTCTCCGCCTCTGCTCTCTTTCCATCAATATAGACCTCCGCTTCTGCCGGACGGATGTCCCAGAACTCCAGCCGGAAGCTTCTCCTGGCCGGAAGAGAGTCCAGGCATCCCTCCGGCGAAATAGTGAAAATCCCCTGCTGGTAATCCCAGTTCATAACCGTGTCGCCGCAGGAATCTTCTTCTCTGCCTGCGTCCTCATACAGATGGAAGCAGCCCCCGGCTCCCGGGAAAATTCTCACCGCAAGGTGATCGGGATTTTCCGTAGAATTGGTAAATTCTTCAAAATCCGCCATGGGGATAATTCCTCCTGCCTTCACCAGCACAGGGAAATCCTCCAGTTCTCTGTGAAGGTACATCATCCTTCCTCCCTGGTAGATTCTTCCGTTAAAGAAATCAAACCACATTCCCTCCGGAATCCAGGCCTTTACCGGAGCGGTCTTGGCCTTTTTATCAAGGGGTACCGTGATGGGACAGGCAATCATCTCTGTTCCAAAATAATACTCATTGGGAACCTGATATGCCTCTTCTCTTTCCGGCTCCGCGTAATACATGGGTCTTATTAAAGGCCGCCCCTGAAATCTTGATTGATAATTCATGGAGTACAGATAGGGGATCAGTTCGTGCCGCATCCTCAGAAAGCGCTTCATAATCCGCTGCGCCGTCTCTCCAAAATTCCACGGTTCTTTGCTGATGAACGGATTGTCCGTACTGTGAAGCCTCATAATTGGAGAAAAAACGCCATACTGTACCCAGCGCACTGTCAGCTCTTCATCCCGATAGCCTTTCATATGTCCGCCGATATCGTGACTCCACCAGCCGTAGCCCGCATTGCTGGCATTCGCTGTAAAATATGGCTGAAAAGCAAGGCTTTCCCAGGTTATCACCGTGTCTCCAGAAAAACCTACGGGATAGCGGTGGCTGCCAAGACCGGCATACCGAGAAAAGGTCAGCCCCCTCTCTCCCTTTCTCTTACTGTCCAGATAGTGGTAATGGTTCAGCATCCACAGAGGGTCCAGACCTGGAATTTTCGTCCTGCTTCCCTGCTGCCAGTCTATCCACCAGAAATCAACCCCGGCTTCTTCATTGGGGTGATGCAGGTATGCAAAGTAGGCATCCAGGAACTTTGGATCTGTTATATCGAATTCAATGATCTCTTCTTCCTTCCAGTTCTTCCCCAAGGCTTCTGCCATCGTCCGGTATGCGTCCTCATGGGGGCCCACTCCCTCCGCCGGATGTACGTTCAGCGTCACTTTCATATGATGCTCATGCAGCCAGTTCATAAAACTTCCTGGATCGGGAAACAGCTCTCTGTTCCAGGTATAGCCCGTCCATCCGCTTCCATACCTGGGATCAATCTGTGTCAGATGCCAGTCCATGTCAATGACCGCTACAGAAAAAGGAATTTCCTCCTTCTCAAACCGGCAGACCAGATCCTGGTACTCTTCCTGGGTATACTTGTGAAAACGGCTCCACCAGTTTCCCAGCACAAATCTGGGAAGAAGGGGAGTATGTCCTGTAAGATGGTAAAAATCTTCCAGACATTTCTCATACTGATGTCCATACCCGAAAAAGTAAAGATCCTGACAGCTTCCCTGCCGTGGTTCCACCCATCCGTCCTCCCGGATCAGTAGCGATCCGCTGTCGTCCATCAAAGCAAAGCCCTTTCTGGAAATCAGCCCATGCTCCAGAGGAATCGCACCATCCGCCTCATCCAACGTCCTGGCCGTGCCTCTTAAATCCTCCGGCTCATCCCCATAATTCCAGGCGCTGCGGGTTCCCCGCACCTGTATGGAAAGACCATTAGGCGAAAAAGGCTTTTTATCATACTGGAAAATAAGCCCCTCTGTAAGAATGGTCAAGGAGTCTTCCTTCTCAAAAATCTGAAACTGAGGAACCGGAAAATCGCGGTTCAGAACGCACTGCGTAGAGCGGTCCTCAAATTCTCCCGACTGGCTGTACTCCATTCTGAGAAGCCAGGGTGTCAGCACAGAAATGCGATAAGAATCCCCCTGCACCACAGCTTCTTTGGGGGCCGCAGGGTTTGTATGTATTTTGTAAATGTCCCTCATGCTATTTACCTCCTGAAGGTTTTCTTACTAATTATCATGTTTTCTGAAGAAAGTCAATCTCCCTTTATAATTTCCCCTTTTTTTCTTCTCTCTTGGATTTTTGCGGCAAAGGCCGTATAATGGATGGGAAAAACACTTAGTTTTAAAAGGAGATTTTCATGAATATCATCAACGTTGAACATATTTCTAAAATATACGGAGAAAAGACTATTTTTCAGGATGCCTCTTTTGGTGTCGCCCAGGGAGATAAAATTGGCATTATCGGCATCAACGGAACGGGAAAATCCACCCTTCTGAAAATGATTGCCGCACAGGAAGAGCCTGACGCAGGACAGATCATCCGACAGAACGGCCTGAAAATCGCTTACCTTTCCCAGAATCCTCTTTTTCCGGAAAATGCCACGGTGGGCTCCTATGCTCTGTCCGGCAATCCTGACTCTGACTGGAAGGTACAAAGCTGTCTTACCCGTCTGGGTATAGACCAGTACGAAACGCCCCTTTCGACTCTCTCCGGCGGCCAGAGGCGCAAGGCAGCTTTGGCCAAAACCCTGGCGGAAGACTTTGACGTACTCCTTCTGGACGAACCTACCAACCATCTGGATCAGGAGATGACTGCATGGCTGGAGGATTATCTGCGGGATTTCCGGGGAACCATTCTCATGGTCACCCACGACCGCTATTTTCTGGACCGTGTCACCGGAAAAATCCTGGAAGTCAGCCGGGGCAGCATCTATTCTTATGAGGGAAATTACTCCCTCTTCTTAGAGCAGAAAGCAGCCAGAGAAGAACAGGAAATGGCATCCGAAAGAAAGCGTCAAAGCATTCTGCGCATTGAGACGGAGTGGGCCAAGAGAGGATGCCGGGCCCGAACCACCAAGCAGCGTGCCCGCCTGGAACGGCTGGAAGCCTTGAAAAACGCAAAAGCGCCCCAGCACGACCAGACAGTACAGATCGATTCAGTACATACCAGAATGGGGCGAAAGACTATTGAGCTTGAGGGAATCTCCAAATCCTACGGAGACAAAAAGCTCCTGGAGGACTTCTCTTATATTTTTCTGAAGAATCAAAAACTGGGAATCATCGGCCCTAACGGCTGCGGAAAATCTACCTTTCTGAAGATGATCGCCGGCCTGGCAAAACCAGATAAAGGGAACATTACCATGGGCGAAACCATAAAAATCGGTTATTTTGCCCAGGAAGAACAGGAAATGGACAGCCAGCAGCGGGTAATCGACTATATCCGGGATATAGGAGAGTACGTCCAGACCAGCGAAGGACGTGTCAGCGCCTCCCAGATGCTGGAACGTTTCCTCTTCACTCCAGATATGCAGTACTCTCCAGTGGGAAAACTCTCCGGCGGAGAGAGGCGGCGGCTCTATCTTCTGGGTATCCTCTGTTCCCAGGTAAACACCCTTCTGCTGGACGAACCTGGAAACAGCCTGGATATCCCCACCCTTACCCTATTGGAAGATTACCTGAACTCCTTTTCCGGGATTGTTATCACAGTGTCCCATGACCGGTATTTTCTGGATAATGTGGCCGACCGGATTCTGGAGTTTGACGGCGACGGCAGAATCCGGCAGTATGAGGGAGGCTATACAGATTATCTTGAGGCCAAAAACAGAACTCCTTCTGACGCTTCAAAGGAAATAACCTCCCAGCCCCAGAAGAAAAAGCCTGCCTCCGAAACCTGGAAGCAAAATCGTCCCCAAAAGCTGAAATTTACCTTCAAAGAACAGAAGGAGTACGAAACCATCGACCAGGACATCGCCTCCCTGGAGGAACGCCTGGAAAAGCTGGATCAGGAGATGATGGAAAATGCTACAAACTCAGCAAAACTCTCCCAACTAACCCTGGAAAAAGAAGAGGTACAGGCCAGCTTAGATGAAAAAATGGAGCGATGGGTTTATTTAAATGAGCTTGCGGAAAAAATCTCCGCTCAGTCTTAACACAGAATTTTTTACAGCCTCCATTGTCTATGAGAGATATTTTGAGAGAAGCCTGGTCAGCTCCCTTATATCTATGGGCTTTGCCACGTGGGCGTTCATTCCGCAGTCCATGCACTTCTTAATGTCCTCCGAAAAAGCATCGGCAGTCATGGCAATAATAGGAACGCCCGCATCCTTCCTCTTCAGGGAACGGATCCCCTGAGCCGCTTCATATCCATTCATAACCGGCATCCGCAGGTCCATAAGAACTGCTTTATAGAACCCTTCTGCAGACTGTTCAAACATTTCAAGGCAGATCTTTCCGTTTTCGGCCCGCTCAATTATAAGTCCCAGATCAGAGAGAAGCGCTTCCGCAATTTCCCAATTCAAATCGTTATCCTCCGCCAGCAAAATCCGGATCCCTGTCAGGTCTGTCTTTTGCTGCTCCGGGGACTCTTTTTCTGCAGACGACTGTTCTGCATACCCGCGAAGACCGTAATACAGCGTAGATTTAAACAAAGGTTTAGAGATAAAGCCCGTAACTCCAGCCTGCATAGCCTCTTCTTCGATCCCCGACCACTCATAGGCCGAGATCAAAAGAATCGGTACATCCATTCCCACCTTCTGCCGGATCCTTCTGGCTGTTTCTATTCCATCCATCTGCGGCATTTTCCAATCCAGCAGCACGATATGGTAATCTCTTCCCTGGCTGTGCCGCTGTCCAACCATCTCAAGAGCCTGGCTTCCCCCTAAGGCCCACTCACTTTTCACGCCGATTTCCTTAAGGGAAGAGGCCGTGGTTCTGCAGAGAGTCTCGTCATTGTCCACCACCAGAGCTTCCCAGGGCGGAAGCAGCATATCCTCTTCCTGTACCTGGACTTTTTCAAGATCCAGAATCACATGGAACTCCGTTCCTTCCCCAGGGGTGCTGTCTACCGTTATGCTTCCCTGCATCTCATCCACAATATACTTTGTGATAGCCATCCCTAGTCCGGTCCCCTCGATTTTCTGTACTCTGGCATTGTCCTCTCTTGAAAAGGACTCAAACAGCTTCTCTTGAAACTCCGGCGACATACCGATTCCATTGTCCTTCACTCTGAAATGAACCTGTACAAAGTTCTCGCCTCTCTTGGAAGGCCGCTGGTAAAGAAATACACAGACCTTTCCTTCTTCCGGCGTAAATTTCATGGCATTAGACATGAGATTCAGAAGAATTTGATTCAGTCTGACGCCGTCACAGTACACATCCTCCGCCAAAATGTCCTGGATAAAAATATCAAAATGCTGCTTTTTCGTTTTTATCTGAGGCTGGACAATATTGGCAACCGTATCCATCGTCTCCCGCAGGGAAAGCTGATCCATATTTAAGGTAAGCTTGCCGCTCTCAATCTTGGACATATCCAGCACGTCATTGATGAGGCCCAGCAGATGCTGGCTGGAAAGAGTGATTTTCCTCAGACATTCTTTGACCTGGGCCGGATGCTCCAGATTGGCTGAGGCAATGGCCGTCATGCCCACAATGGCATTCATAGGGGTTCG
>DVGR01000261.1 GCA_018712605.1 Candidatus Choladousia intestinigallinarum | reverse complement strand
GGGAGATAATTATCGCTGCGGATAAATCCATATCCGTCCGGCATTACCTCCAAAATCCCGCTGGCTACGATCCCGCTGTCCAGTTGGGAAAGCTCTGTAGGCGGCTTCTCCTGGCGGCCTTCTCCAAAACCTTCCAGCTTCTCGGGAGCCTGCGGACTCTCATGATTCTCACTGTTCCTGTAGTTTTCTCTCCGGTCCTGACTATAGTTCTCTCTCCTGTCCTGGCTGTAATTCTCTCTACGGTCCTGGCTGCTGTTTTCCGTGCGGTCGCCTCCGTGGTAATTTTCCCTCTGCTCGCTCACATAAGAGCTGTCTCTTCTGCCGCCGTAACTGCTGCCAGGTTCCCTGTGCTGGAAAACGTATCCGTTCTCCCGCCTCTGCCGGTTTGACGTATAAACCCTTCTCTCAGGAGTCTGCACAGCGCCGCCTTCTCTTTCCTGCCGCTCTGTGCTATCCTGAGAGCTGTCTGTATTTCCCGCCGGTACCTCTTCCTGCTCCCGGCTCTCCTGCACGTTATTTTCTTGCTGTCCTTCCTTCAGGATTTCCTTCTCTCCCTGCTCCTGACTCTCGGTCTTCTCCTTCTCGTCCATTGCCAGCATGGCCTCAATAAGCTGACTTTTTTTCAGCGCAGATATACCTTTCATTCCCCTTGCCTTGGCTAGTCCTTTTAATGCAAGCAGGGAAAGAGACTCATATTTTTCTCTCATATACACCTCGTTTTTCTGTTTTATCCTTTATTTTAATGGAATCTAATATGTTTTGCTTTTGGGATGTTTGTCTGAAACGACAGAAACGCTACAAAACTTATCTTCTTTTATTTTAATAATATAACATAACGTCTAAAAAAAAGAAAGCACTTTTTTGCTGAGGCAGGCAGACTGGGCTGTGGCTGCTTGCAGACATAAGAAAATGATCAAAGAGGGAGCTGCCGTAAGCTCTGACACAGCAGCTCCTCCGAAAATACAGCGTTTACCCTCTCCATCCAGCCCCAATTCCTCCGGCCATACCAGAGGCGCCGCAAAGCAGCAGAGAAGACAGAAGCTGCACCCAGTCCCCTCTGAGACTTCTGTCTCCCATCCCGGATATCAGGAGAAGAATCAAAAAATAGAGAATCCCCACGCCCAGTCCCCAGAAAAGGCGTCTTTTTCCCGCTTTCAAAGCCCCATACCATCCTCCGGCCAGACAGGCGATCCCATATATGCACAAAATTCCAATACTGATCTGTCCCGCATCCAACTGAAACTGCAGGCTCAGAAACGCAAAAAGGAGAAGCAGCAGCGCTGTCATCACATACGTAAGCAGCACTGCCTTTCCAAGAATTGAAGCTGCCTTCCTTTTCCCTACCCATCTGTCCATGCCAAATCCTCCCATTTAATATCTCTGTCAGGCAGAACTTATATTGTCCTGAGATATTATATGTATCAGAAAGTCTCTGATATTCCTAAAAGGATTAAAAAGACTGATTTATGTATTTCAAGAATGCCACCCGTATCTGAGATGTAATACAAAACACCTCTGCTGGAATGGCCAGGATTTACTCCTTTCTTTCCAGCAGAGGCGCTTTTATTCTTCTTAATAGTATGTCCTTTAATCCTGAATCAGTCTGGTGGCCCACACTGCGTTTCCGCTGATCCCGCTGACGATAATTCCCTGGGATCTTCCGGCTGCATGAATGACCTGCCCATTCCCGATGTACATGCTCACATGGTACACATATCCGTTCTTGGCATAGAAGATCAAATCTCCCGGCTCTGCCGAGCTTATGGGAATCTGCATACCCGTTACAGACTGAGCGTCCGCCACTCTGGGAAGAGAATAGCCAAAGGTCGCATACAGTGTCTGGACAAAACCGGAACAATCTGCTCCATTTGTAAGGCTCGTCCCGCCCCATACGTAAGGATTTCCTACAAACTGCAGGGCATAATTTACCAGCGCTTCCCTTGTCTTGGCCGCCTGAGAGGCTTCCTTCACAGAAGTTACCGTGTAGTAACATGCCTTATTATCCTCAGGAGCCACCTGCGTCACAGCTTGGGACAGATTATTTTCTCCCTTGTCCGAGACGACTGAGGAAGCTGCGCTTCCTGTCTTCAAAGACGATGCCTGCACAAATCCTCTGGAGTCCCCAGATTCTACATATACCCAGTCAGAACCAGAATCAGCCAGAATGTAGCAGAGGCCTCCCTGGGATAAAGTCCCAATCACCCTGGATGAAGCTTTCTTCTGCTCATAGATCTGCAAATCTCGGGAAGCAATGGCAAAGACTTTGTCCGCCATGACCTCCTGTACGGTAGTATGAGTATAATCAAAAGCTCCATTCTCTGTTCTTGCCACTGTCAGCCTTGCAGTTGGAAGCTCTTCCTCACCTTTTATCTTTACAATGCGGTCTGCCACCTCTCCGGCAGCAAGATTCTCAGCTTCCACAAATCCTCTGACATTTCCTGATTCTATGTATACCCAGTCGCTGTCCCCGTCTGCAAGAATGTAACAGATTCCATAGTATTCCAGCTTTCCTACTTCCCGGGAATCCTCTGATTTCTCTTCATAAATACCGCATCCCTCAGGATTAGATACCACTGCGTAATCCTTTTCCACCTGGGTAAACCGGTATTCCAGAGAAATATCCGGAGGGGTTACGATATTCTGGTGAGCAATCAGTTCCTCATTAGAACCATACTCTGATGTCTCGGATTCACTCTCCGTCTCTTCCTCAGGATCGGTCTCACTCTCCGACTCGGTTTCGCTCTCGGATTCCGTTTCACTTTCAGACTCCAAAGTGCTTTCAGACTCTGTAGTGGTTTCAGAGGTCTGATTACTCTCTGTCTGTGCCGCTGTCTCACCTGCCGTCTCAGATTCTGTCTGCTCGGCAGCCGTCTCCGTCTGGCTTCCGGTTTCCGGCACAGTCTCCTGGGGCGTTGTCTCAGGGCTCTCCGTAACCGGCGCTTCCGTGGCAGGCGGATTTGTCTGCGGCGCAGATGTCTCCGGTGCGCTCGTCTGGGGGGCGTTTGTCTCCGGCGCAGATGTCTCCGGTGCGCTCGTCTGCGGAGGGTTGGTCTGGGGTAGATTCGTCTGAGGCGGATCTGTCTGAGGCGGATCTGTCTGAGGCGGATTCGTCTGTGGAGGGTTGGTCTGAGGCGGATTCGTCTGAGGCGGATTCGTCTGCGGAGGGTTGGTCTGAGGCGGATCCGTCTGAGGTGGATTCGTCTGCGTCGAATTGGTCTGAGTCGAATTGGACTGCGGCGTCCCATTTGTACTCGATGTGTTATTCTCATTTCCGCCATCTCCCTGGGAAGAAGCCTCCGAGGAAGGATCTGTCTTTTCCACTTTTGTCACTTCTGCTGAATTCGTCTCAGAAGCTGCCGCAGGGACAGCCGCTGCAAGTGTACAGCACAAAATAGCTGTCAGCAATCGCCTTTTTCGCATTTATTTTATCACCTCGAATTACATTTTGATATTGTCATTTCTTTCTTCGTTGATACTGGTAAAAACTATATTTTCTAAACAGTTCTATATTTTAACACATTTCCCTGAATCTGTAAAACCCTTTTCTCCCTCTCTCCTTCTTAACTCTTTTGCAAAATTCACGCAGGTTATTGGAATTTAAATACAAAAAAAGAGCAGACTATACGTTTTTATGTATAATCTACTCTTTGAGAAAATCAATCGAGAATCAATCTTTATACTGCTTCCATACCTACCTTTAAAGCCTTTTTATTCAACTCCAGAAATTTAGGTTTAATATTATCTTTTAAAATCTCTTCCCAATCAATCTGTTCTAATCCCATGGATTTGATGATTGTGCCAAGAAGAATTATATTGGCTGCTTTCTCATTTCCCAACTCTGCCGCCATACGGGTAGCATCCACCACTCTGGCCTCTACGTGGGATTTAATCTCATCCAAAACATCCTCGGGGTAGTCTTCCTCCCCTGTAATCACAGACATGGAGGGAATCTCTTCATTGTTTACCACCAACACTCCCTCCGGCTTCAAATAATCCAGATTTCTCAAAGCCTCCATCTTTTCAAAAGACACGATGATGTCTGCCTGTCCCTTCTCTATAACGGGTGACATAACCTTATCGCCGTAACGCACCTGTGAGGATACGCTGCCTCCCCTCTGGCTCATACCGTGAATCTCACTCATTTTCACATCGTAGCCGGCTTCCATCAGTCCGGTAGTCAGAATCTTGCTTGCAAGGATGGTTCCCTGGCCTCCCACGCCTACCAGTAAAATACTTTTCGTCATGACTTAATCCTCCTTTACGATGGCATCCTTCGGGCATACCTGGGTGCATACGTCACAGCCTACACACTGGGCATGGCTGATCCGCACTTTTTTTGAAGCCTTGTCAAAAGACAGGGCAGGGCAGCCGGTGCGCAGACACGCCTTGCAGCCAATACATTTCTCTTCATCCACTTTATTCTTTGTGCTGAACATTCCCCCGAACTCTTCTTTATCAGCCTGAGAGAACTTTTTCAGTACACAGGGCCATCTTGTTATGATCACGGAAGGCTCATCCAAAGCCAGACATTTATCCAGGGTCTCATCTACCAGAGCCAGGTTATTGGGATCAATGACATACACATGTTTGATGCCGATGGCCTTTACAAGACTCTCAATACTGATCAGAGTAGTCGGCTCTCCCTTGGCTGTAAAGCCAGTACCCGGATTCTCCTGATGTCCCGTCATACCTGTGATCCGGTTATCCAGAATGATGTTCACTGTGTTGCTTTTATTGTAAACTGTATTGATCAGTGAGTTAATTCCCGTGTGGAAAAAGGTGGAATCTCCCAGCACCGTCACAACCCGGCGTCCTGAATCCCCCAGGTTAAAGGCTCTCTGTGCCCCATGGCCCAGACTGATGCTGGCTCCCATGCAGACGGTGGAATCCATGGCTGAATAAGGTTTGCTGGCCGCCAGTGTGTAGCAGCCGATATCTCCGCTGATCATGATATTTTTCTTTTTGCCCAGGCGGTAAAACAATCCTCTGTGGGGGCAGCCGGCGCAGAAAGTAGGGGCACGGCCGATCAGCTTGCTCCTGTCAAAGTCAATCTTATTGGTATTCTTCTCTCCCAGACATTCCCGGATTACATCCGGGGTAAGCTCGCCGGTATACGGGAAGACATCTTTCCCAATGCAGGCGCATCCCTGCTGCTTTACGAACTCTTCAATGTAGGGATCGTTCTCTTCCAGAATATATACCTTATCCACCTTGCTGCAGAAATCCCGGATCAAATTCGCCGGAAGGGGATGGGTAAATCCAAGCTTCAGATAGGATGCCCGATCGCCGAATACTTCCTTCGCATAATAATAGCAGACTCCAGAGGCAATTACACCCACAGAAGTATCTCCCATCTCCATACGGTTAAATGGGGAAGTTTCACTGTAAGCTGCCAGCCTGTCCATCCTCTCCTGAAGCTTTACCCGCAGATTTCTCGCCATAGCCGGAAGGCAAACGTATTTGGCCGGATTCTTCGTCCATTCCTTCAACGGAACTTCCTTTCTCTCCGAAAGCTGTACAATGGATTTTGAGTGACAGACTCTGGTGGTCATGCGGATCATGAAAGGTGTGTCATACTCTTCGCTGAGATCAAAGGCCGCCTTCATCATATCAATGCATTCCTGGCTGTCTGACGGTTCCAACATAGCCAGCTTGGCCGCTTTGGCGTAATTTCTGTTGTCCTGCTCATTCTGCGAAGAAAACATTCCCGGCTCATCAGCCGTGACAATAACATTTCCCGCATTTACTCCCATATATGCCCAGGTAAACATAGGGTCAGCCGCCACGTTCATCCCCACGTGCTTCATAGACACCATACTTCTGGCGCCTGCCACTGCGGCTCCGATAGCTGACTCTATGGCAACCTTCTCATTGGGCGCCCATTCTGCATAGATTTCTTTATATGTAGCAAGATTCTCCAGAATCTCCGTGCTGGGAGTGCCTGGGTATGCGGAAGCATGGCGGACGCCAGCTTCATAGGCCCCTCTTGCAATGGCCTCATCCCCGGTCATTAATTTCTTCATGTTCTTCCTCCGTTCTCTCCGCCTGAAGCGTTTTTATTCAAAATCCCATGCCGTCACAGGGACTTTTCCCCTGGATTGACCAAAAGTAAATTTATTGTAGCATATTCCGCCAAGAAAATACAGGAATTTTGAAAAATTGTTGCCTCACATCTCCCCGCACAGGGCGTGATTGTTTACAGAGTCCAGCACATACCAGAAATCCTTCACTTCTTTTACCTGGACAATGCCCTGAAGCCCCGGCAGCTCAGGGCAGATTTCTCCAAACTGGTCCGGCAGATTCTCCAGCATATCCGGGCAGTAGCGCACTGTCGTCTCTTTTTCCCAGACAGCCCCGTACAGAATCTCCGCTTCCACCAAATCCTGGAACATGTGGCTGCCATAGCTGAGTTCCGGCATATATCCGGCACGGCTTTCAGATACCTCGCAGATTACGGAAAAATTGCGGATATCGCCAAAGGTAACCGGTACCCCCAGTTCCGGCGAAGAGGTTCCGATCCGTCCAGGCACAAGAAGCATCGTACTCTTCTTGAGTTTCCCGCAGTATTCATTAATCTTTCCCACCGCCTTGGCCGTCTCATATTTTTTTGCATATGGATACTGATAATATCCGATTGGATCTACAAAAATCACAATATCGATCTTTCTCTTGTCTGACGGCCCCATGGAAGCGTCCTTCAGCTCCAGAAAAACGTTTTTAAACTTCTGTTCTTCCAGAGCTATCTGACGCTTCCTGGCGTCAGTATACAGAGAACGGCATTGGAGAAGATTAACCACAAACTCCCCTGACTCATCCATATTTACCGTATATTCAATGTCCACCGGATTTCCATAACATTTCTCCAGCGTCTTCAGCACCCTCTGCATCAAACCTGTAAATTTTCTGTTTTCCAGAAGCTTCTGGAGACTGACAAACCACACTTCCCGGTTTGTCCCCTTTTCCCTGAGAAAATCCTCCGCTTTCCAGTCATGCTCCAGCACCAGTTTTTTATACCATAGCGGCAGCTCCCCCAGCAGCATTTCCAGCCGCATCTCCTTAGTAGAATTCGCCCTGCAGTCCAGAACATCCACGTTTCTCTGAGAAAATTTATGCTTTTCCTCCACAGTTGTAAACACAGTAGCGCCAGGATGATCCAGATTCGCCAGCCTGGGATAATCAACTCCTGTACGATCCACAGCCTTTGTGCCAAGTCCAATTACCAGCCTCAGCATCCCCGCCCCGGGATCCATATCCGGCAGCCACTTATAGGCGCTGTGGCTGTAGCCCACGCCAGCCACACAGGGGAAATAATATCTCCCGTAGTAGGAGCCCGACACTCTCTGCACCAGCACGGCCATCTGTTCGTCCTTATTCTCAAGCTTCCTCTGTCTCCGGTATTCCAAGGCATCCCGGTTCATAGCGCTGGCATACACTGTGCGCACCGCCTCTTCAAATGCTTCCAGCCGTTCCCTGGGGCTGCCTTGGTTTACACAGAAAACCGACTCATACTTTCCGGCGAAGGCATTCCCATATCCATCCTCCAGGAAACTGGATGAACGTACAATAAAAGGACTCTGGCCAAAATATTCCACCAGATTAATAAACTGTTCCCGAATTTTTGCGGGGAACTTCCCACTGGCAAGTTTTGCCTTAAGCTCTTTTGCGGCTGAAAAATACCCTTCCTCCGTCCGCTGACGAATCCTCAGTCTCCAGCAGTCATTGAAGACAATATACGTATAAAACACATCCGATCCAATGTAAAAAGAATCATGGGCCTCACTGTAATCAAGAAACTCCGGTATCTCCGCCTCTGCTATTTTCCTTGCCAAGAGCATACCGCAGGCTTTCCCCCCTATGGAGCCGCTGCCGATCATCCTGTCCCGGAGCTGAAAATAGTCTTCCGGCTCAAAATACTTCTTCACCAGATTTTTCAGCCGGCTGTCTCTGGTCACTGTGCTTTCAATGATCTGCTCCTGGGTCTCCTGGTCAAACTGCCCCTGGGAATACTTCATCTTCGCCAGTTGGAAAAACCGGTCATGGCTGTCATAATTTTGATCCTGGCTGCCTGCGGACGCCTTCTGCAGGGTTCGGTAATACCTGCTGATATCCACCCCATTTTCCAGGAGGGCAAAAGTATTCTGCTCTTTTATATAGCAATAAGGCAGAAACATATGCTCGGAATACCGGTTCCACACCTTCAAAGGCTGAAAGTATATCCTCTGTTTTTCTGAATACACATCCAAAAGGAGCTGAGTTGTGTCCCGGATTCTGGCCACGGCGTCAAAAGAATGTCGGCCTCTTATGAGCGGGAAGTACGCAACTGTATCAAGCTCGAACAGATACGGACATGTCACCCTGAAAAAGTTCCCCATCATCAGATCCGTATACCAGACAGACTGCAGCTCAGAGAGGCAGTCAAATACATAGAAAGTTTCCTTCCCCTCCCGGGTAATAAGGTTATAAATCGCCACGGTAAACGACTCAAACTGCTGATCCGGGTCAAACCGGAAGACCTCTACGCCCTCCATTTCCTCCAGAACCGGCTCATGCTGGGCAAAACGTACATAGATCACTCTCCGCCCGTCCCGAACAGCCTGCCTGGCAAAAGGCCTGGCAAACAGCCGAAACTCTTCTACATCCGATACCTGCCATACCACATTGTCCCCCAGGCGGATAAAATCCAGAATTTCATCCAGCTTAGGAAAACCACTTTGAATTCTATCAAATGCTGCCATAGTTTCCACCCTCCCATCTATAAAATTTCCCTCATTCCTGTTGTCGTCTCTTAAGCATGGCCCCAACGCACTGCAAGCAGGCCTTGGGGCTCTGCTTTGAGACTGCTCGACCCCATACTGTATAAGTCCTCGGATTCCTCCGTGCTTCGCACTCTCGGAATCCTAACAGGAATTCGGAATCCAGGCTCCGCCCTCCTTCCTCATTCCTGTTGTCGTCTCTTAAGCAGAGCTCCAACGCACTGCAAGCAGGCCTTGGGGCCATGCTTTGAGACTGCTCGACCCCATACTGTATAAGTCCTCGGATTCCTCCGTGCTTCGCACTCCCGGAATCCTAACAGGAATTCGGAATCCAGGCTCCGCCCTCCTTCCTCATTCCTGTTGTCGTCTCTTAAGCAGAGCCCCAGCTCCCTGCGAGGCAGACCCTGGGGCTCTGCTTTGAGACTGGACTTATACAATAAAAATGCAGAACAAGGAGGGCAGCTAACCTCCTTGTTCTGCTTACAAAAATTATATCACAATTTAAAAAGAAAATGTACGGTAAATCTATGTTTTGTTTCAAAAATAGCTATACTGCTGCCAATAATATCGCCGCTGCCTTCCAATTTTCTTTGGGCCGCCAGATCAGCTCTCCGCCAGTTACCTCCACCTTTTCCTCTGTGTCAGAGTAGATTTCGCAGACTTTGCAGGGCGTTCCCTGGGGAAGGGGCAGCCTTATCTCTTCCGGAAGCTGACCTCCAAAGGTATGGATCACCACAAAGGCCTCTCCGTTTCTCCCCTGGCGCAGGATCCCCTGCCAGCCTTCCGGGTGACGCATCTTCTCAATCTGGGGACTTAAATGGTAGGTCTGTCCCTCTTTAATGATGGGGGCGATTCTCTTATAAAAAGCGATTCCCTTATCTATGACTTCCCACTGGCTCTGGCTTAAATCTGTTACATCTCCGGAAAGACACATTCTTCCCAGGAAAGTGGCGGCTACGGAATAGGCGATGCGCTTCCTGGAATCCGATTTGCGGATTACTGCCCATATCTGGCTTTGTCTTGGCAGGATGGCTCTGTGCAGGTTTGCCGCAATAATCGGAATTTCCACGCATTCGTGAGCATCAGAGAACGATGCCATACTGGTAGCCGCCATAAAGCCCGGTTCCAGCCGGTGGCCGCCGGAAGCGCAGTTTTCCAGAATAATTCCTGGAACTTCACGCTTCACTTCCTCCAGAAATTCCATAGTCTCCATCATGTTCCGGCGCAGTCCCTCTCCTGGAGACTCCGTTCCATCGCAGCCGATCCCTATGGTATCGTTATAGTCAATTTTCATATATTCAAAGCCATATTTTTTCAGAGTGCCGATAACCCGCTCCCTCAGATATTCCTTCACCCATGGATCAGACATATCCCAGAAACGGCGCCTGGTGGTAGTCAGCACTTCTCCGTCCAGATGAAGCAGATGCTCTATATTATGATATGCCTGGGAAGCCTCGCCCACGTTCTCAATCTCAAACCAGATTCCGGCTTTCATGCCTTCCCCGCGGATGGCATCCACTGTCTTCTCCATTCCTTCTGGGAAAAGGCTCCGGGAGGGAACATAATCCCCCATGCTGATGTCCCAGGGTACCCCGTCCGCTTTGTACCAGCCGCAGTCAATGACAAAATAGGAAAATCCCTTTCCCCGGATGGCTTCCAGAATCTTCATAATATTCTCATGAGAGGGACAGCCCCAGGTAGTGCAGTATTCATTGAAGATAATCGGAAGATCCTGCTCCGACGATGGAGCAGATTCTGCTGCCTCTACCCCAGCCTCCACAAGCCTCTGGCATAAAATATCCAGAGAATCCGTATGGGCTACAGTCAAAACTGCCGTAGGCGTACAGAAGCTTTCTCCCGGCTGTATTACCTTTTTCCAGTGTCCAAAATCACGATCCGCCAGACCGCCGCTTATGGCAATGTTCTCATCAATTCTATAAATTTCCATCTGCCAGGATGCCGGGTGTAAAAGCTGAGCCCCCCAGAAAACGTGGCTTCTTGTATCTTCCATAGCTAGAAACGGAAAATAGTGATTTACAGGCATAGAACCCACCTGGCCAAAGCGTTCACAGCGGACAGCTCCAAGGCCCCAGGACGGTTCAAGCTGCAGCTCTTCCATCGTCTGCGATAAAAGCCGTCCTTCCTGGCTCCACCGGGCCTGAAGTCTGTGAACCAAAATCTCTCCTGAGCAGTCTCCCGGCAGGTAGGGGGAAATCTGCTCCATAGAGAAGCTGGAGAGCAGAAGCAGCGTCACCGGCTTATTTCCCTGATTCTTGTACTGACAGAAAGTACGGACAAATCGATCCCCCTCCTTCCAGGTCAGGGTGTGAAGAACCTGGTTCCCTCTGTCATCCTCCAGAAGAGTTTCTATCCTGCTCTCCCTCCCCTGTTTTTTAAGCTCCTGACCCTTCTTTTTCATCCGCCAGGTACTCTCGCCATTGCGCAGCGTATGGCCTGGGGCATATCCTCCATTGTAAATGTCCCCGGCAATCTGGATCTGCACAAGGGGATCCAGCGCTGCCTTTTTCTCTGGTATGCTCTCCACAGGACATTCCTTCGGAAACAGCATTAATCCCACATGTCCATCCCGATCCTCTGTGTAGCGTACCGTCATGTCACCAAATTGATAATCCATTTTTTATCTCCTCTCTTGTTTTATCCCTATAAGGATGTATGATTTAATATCCTTTTTTTATTTCTTCCGGCAAATACTTAGCCAATTCTTCCACCAATTTATACACCTTAGTCCCAGGTGCTATCTCTGTCGGTGTTTTGCCTTGTCCATCTTTTATAATCCGCTTTGCATATCGTATCGCTAACTTCGGATTCCCATGCCGCCTCAATATTTCAAATATGTTCTTCATATTTTTCTGATATTTTCCAATCCCTAACCCTTGGAATTTATCATTCAAAAATGAAATATATTGTTTTCGATAATTATTAGAAGTGTAATATGCAAAATGCAGCAAGAACCAAAACTCAATGCATTCGTTGCTCCACGCCGTTCGATACTGCAAATGCGGATTTTCTTTACACAGTTGTTTTGCCCGCAATTCAACACCATTAAAATCTTTTGCCGGAAAACTGTCTTTATCATATACACACCAAATTTGCCCTTTTTGGATTTTGTTTTTTCTCACATATGTTTCTGCCATACTGATTACACGCATTGTTTCCGCCTGATATGGTTCAATTTCAATCAGTACCATATTACGGTAAATTGGATTTTCTTCAATATGCCTTTTAAATCCTTCAAAATATGATGGCTCTGTCTGCTGTCCTTCGCAGAAAATGTAATATCT
>DVGR01000260.1 GCA_018712605.1 Candidatus Choladousia intestinigallinarum | reverse complement strand
ACAAAATAAAAGGCTTCTTTATGTCCCACCGCCTCCATATGATCTTTCAGCGGCTTTTTGTCAATCGTCAATCCGCGCAGCACCATATCCGTTTCTCGAAGAGTCAGCGTATTTCCCTCAATCGCATTGGAATTATACGTGTATTCAACTACAAATTCCTCCGTGAGACGTTCCACCTCTCCTTCTGTCAGCGGGCGTCTGGAGTCCAATTCTGTTTTCTTTCTATCAATCTTCTCCAGCAGATTTTCTGTAGTCTTATATCGTCCATCCTCTGGTTTCTTTGCATCTTCGGGTATTTTCCAATTACGTCCTTCACGGGTAACGCCTGGTATCTTCCCTTCTGAACAAAGTATCCTTACTCTTCTATCTGAAATGCCCCATTTCTCCGCAGCCTGCTTCACTGTCATGTACATAAATCTACACCTCTCTTCAAACAGTAGTATACCCTGTTATCGGAACAATATCAACGATACCGGAACAATGTTTCTTGATTATCGGAATAATAAAAAAGTCCGAAAGATACCATTTTTCATCTCTCGGACCATTATTTTACACTCTTAAAGCTTTTCTTCCATCTGTTCCAGATCCAGAATCAAATCCTCAAGCTCGCTGAAATTCTGGATCACATAGTCGGCTCCGTTTTCCAGGTAAAGTTTCCTGGTCTTTTCTTCCAGAGCCAGACGCTCTTTGGGGCAAAGCCCCTCATGCTCTTCTTCCGAAAGCCCCATGAGAGAGCTTCCCTCTACCACGCCTACGGATATCATCCCTGCATTTTTCCCCTCACGGATATCGGCCAGCGTATCTCCCACCTTAACAGCGGCCTCCACCGAGGATACCCCCAGAGCTTCCAGGTTGCGGAAGATCATATAGGGGAAGGGTCGCCCCCTATCTCCCACAGAGTTGGGCGTAAAGCAGGCATCCGGGGCGTAGCCGTTTTTCCTGGCCGCCTCTGACACGATCTCCATCATCTGATCCGTATAGCCGGTGGTGGAACCGATTTTTATGCCTCTCTCCCTTAAGGAAGCCACAGCCTGGGAAACGTAGGGCTTTACCCCGGCATAATCAGGAAGAATCTCCAGGATGGCTTCCTCGCTTATACGGTACACCTGATCCACATCTTCTCTGTCCCAGTCCCGCCCGTGTATTCTTTTCCATTCTTTTCGGATCCTTGGCATCTGAAGCATCTCATGGATATGATCCCATTTCAGTTTCCCCATAGGCCCCCTGACTTCCTCAAGCTCCGGCGTGATCCCAAATTTCTCAAAAGCCCGGATAAAAGCCTGTACCGGGGCCATGGAGCCAAAATCCACGGTAGTACCCGCCCAGTCAAAAATCACCGCTTCTATTTTCTTCATCCTGCCGCTCCTGCCTTTCCTACAATGTAGTCCACTCCTCATGCATATAGATCTGTCTCTTTTCCAGCTCTGCAAAAATTTCCTCAGGGTTAAAGGCTTCCTCAGGAATCAGAATCCCTGCTCTGGGGGCACACCCCTTGGCAAGCTGTTCCGCTGCGATAGCCAGAGGAATTCCCACATTTCTGGTATAGGCTCTCAGTCCTTCCCAGCCTTCCACACTGCCGTCGGAAGCCGGGTGTGTGTGATACAGGATTCCTCTTCTTCTCTCTCCGTCCTTTGTCCCCACCACTTCCACGTGAAGGGCATATCCGTACAGCTTTGTAGTCTTTCCCTCCTGGCTGTTTACCAGATAGTCGCCGATCAGGGTCATCAGGCCCACCTGCGTTCCATTCACCTCTATCTGGGGATTCTTCAGAATACCGTAATCATAAAGTCCCCGCACCAGGTTCATATTCTGCATAGGCCAGGTACCCCGCACCTCGATCAGGCGAACGCCTTTATCCTTCAAGGCCTGGGCCAGAGTTACCGTCTCTGAGTGGGGAATAATATACTGCACCGTGTCGCCGTAGGGCATGGGAAGCTTTACATTCCTGGGCCTGGCAAAGGGCGGTACCTGAATAAACGCTCCATCCTCATAAACCACCCTGCTTTTCAGGGCCGGATCATACTCATAAGTGGTGGTTTCCGTAATGGATTTCGAAAAAGCAAAGGGGCGGAACGCTCCGTGGGACACATAAACCTCTTCCACCGTATCCAGTTGGTTGGACAGATGCATGGCCATCATCTGGGTGGTACCCGGCGTCATGCCAAAGCCTGGCACACACGTCTTGCCAGCCTTCTCAAAAAAAGGGGCCCACTGATTTTCTTCCCCGAAGCCATTTAAATTTACCCCATGGCATCCGGCCTTGGCAATACATTCCGTAGACTTTCCGTTCAGGGTAATCTGCGTTCCGTCCATAACCACATCGTAACCGGACATAAGGGCCGCCGCTTCCTCTGTTTTGGTTACATCGATTTTCACTGCCTTAACTCTGTCGTCATCCAGCCACCGGGCTACCCGGCAGGCTTCCTCATAGTTATAATCTCCAATCGTAATCTCATCAAAGGACGAATGCTGCACCAGATCCAACGCAGACTCCCTGCTGATGCGTCCCGCCGCTCCCAGACAAAATACTTTCATGCCATAACCTCCTTAATGCTCTTCAGTAAATTTTCAATATCCTCCGGGTAAATCTCTCCGATATTTCCAATCCGAAAGGTCTCTCTTCTTGAAACCTTGCCGGGATAGAGAACAAAGCCCTTCTCCTTCATCTTCTGATAAAATGCTCCAAAGTGGAAATCCTCCGAGGGGTATAAAAAGGATGTGATGATCGGAGACTGAATTTCTCTGGGAAGCAGCTCCTGAAAGCCCAGCCTTTCCATTCCTTCTCTCAGCAGTCGCTGATTTTCTGCATACCTCTCATACCGGGCCTGGACGCCGCCTTCCTCTTCCAGCTCCGTCAGAGCCTGGAGAAAGGCCCGGACTGTATGGGTAGGGGAAGTAAACCGCCATTTTCCCGTCTTGTCCATATCCTTCCACTGATCGTAGAGATCCAGGCTGTAAGAGTGAGCGTTGCCCTGGCACTGCTTTAAAAGCTCCCTTCTGGCGATCACAAAACAAAATCCCGGTACTCCCTGAATACATTTGTTTGCGGAGCTGATGAGAAAATCGATTCCCAGATCCTCCAGATCCATGGGGATCCCCCCAAACGAACTCATAGCATCCACGATCATGGTTTTCTGGTACTTCTTTGCCAGCCTGCAGATCTCTTCCACAGGATTTAAAATCCCAGTGGTGGTTTCACAGTGTACCATGGCAATGTGAGTGATCCTCTTATCTTTTTTCAAAAGCTCTTCCACTCTGACAGGGTCTGTCTGTTCCGTCTCATCAAAAGGCAGAAGCGTCCACGGCCGGTTCATATATTCCATAAACCGCACCATACGCATTCCGTAGGCTCCATTTGCCAGGATCAAAACCTTTCCTTCCTGTCCCAGAGCAGTTCCCAGGCAGGCCTCCACTCCGTAGGAACCGCTTCCCTGAAGCAGCACAGCCGTATAAGCCTCGCTGCTGCGGGAAGCCAGGGTAGTAAGTTTTCCGCGGATCTTCTGCACCACCTCCTGGTTGTAGTCGTCGTCCCAGGTACACCAGTCCCGAAGGAGGGCGCTGCGGACTCCCTTGGAGGTAGAGAGGGGCCCCGGCGTCAGAAGAAGATATGGGTTCTCCGGTATTGAATCGTACATTTTACTCTATCCTTTCTCTTTTATACAACAAAATCCAGTCTCAGCCCAGGGTCTTATATCTGCTTGGCAGGCTGTCCAAGCTTTTTTCCCGCTGCATATTCCCGTACGGGACTCTCTGCCGTCTCCCTGGCTCTATCCTTTTTTCTGATTCTATACACCAGGTACTCATAAAGTCCTCTGGCTCCAATATTTACCCCCAGGATCAGAAGACTCATGGCCGCCGCCTGGGCGATGTCTCCGGCCTCTTCCATATGGGTAATGGCAATGGAAGCAATCTTAAATTTTGCGCTGTACAGAAATACCACCGCTGAAACTGTCACCATGGAATTCATAAAATAATACAGGAAAATTTCCAGAATGGCGGGCAGGGACAAAGGAACCGTCACCCGCAGGAAAGTCTTCCACTGAGGAATCTTCATACTGTCCGCCACGTTTTCATATTCCCGGTCCAGCTTTTTCAGGGCGCTGCTGGCCGTGACAAAGGGAACCGAGTAAAAATGCACCATATTGGCCAGCACCAGTATTATTACGGTTCCGTAAATAAAATTCAAAGGATTGCTCCTGCTGTTAAAGAAAAAGATAAAGCTCAGTCCGATCACCATCCCCGGAAGGGCCAGGGGAACGGTGGAAAACAGCTTCCCGATTCCCTTCAGCTTGCCGGAGCATTTGCTTCTCTCAATAAAGGCTGCGTACAGGAACACAAAAACCGTTCCAAAAACAGCCGTCAGCAGACTCATCCACACAGAAGTTACGAAGCTCTCAATTCCCCCTGTAGAACCGTTGAACTGAAAGTTCTTCAGAGTAAAGCCCATATTATAGGGATAATATTCCGTAAAGGCTCCCATAAAGAGCACCGCTACCAGTATCATCAGGCAGAGGGCGGTGCCCCCGCAGATGATATAAAAGGCAATGTCCCTCATCCGGGAATCTTTAATTTTCAGAGCGCTGGCCTTAGAGCTGATGGTGTCGCTGCTCTTCTTTGAAGTTACCCGGTCCACTCCGAAGCTTAAAAGGGCCGGGATCAGCAGCAGCGTTCCCACCACTGCTCCCATATTCATATTGAACTGCCCCGCCACCTGCTTATAAATATCCGTGGCCAGCACATTGTAGTTTCCTCCCAAAACCTTGGGCGCCCCGAAATCCGTAAATGCCAGAGTGAAGCACACAAACAGGGAGTTAATTAAGGTGTAGCGGACAGAAGGAATGGTAATGTGGCTGAATTTCTTCAAATTGCTGCAGCCCATGGTATCCGCCGCCTCATACAGCCGGCCGTCCGCATAGCTTAAAGCTATGTAGAACATCAGAAAGGACTGGGGAAAGGTATAAATCACTTCCGAGAGAATGATTCCTGTTCTGCCGTAGAGGCCAATGTCCCAGCCAAGCCGTGTGATCACTCCCTGGTTGCCAAAGAGGTATACCAGGCTCAGTCCGTGAACCACCGTGGGAAGAAACAAGGGAATCAAGGCCACGTACCTGAAAAAGATTTTCCCCCGGATTTTTGTCCTGGTGACTCCGTAGGCGTATACAAACCCCAGGAGTGTTCCCAGCACGGCTGAGACCACAGAGACTGTAATCGTATTTCCCACGGATACAGACAAGGCTGGAGTGGAAAAATATTTCGTATAATTGGCAAGCCCCGCAAAGCTTCCGTCTGTGTTCAGCAGCGCTTTGGAAAAGAGACTGATGATGGGACAGATCAGGATGACCAGGAAGCAGATGGTCATGAGAGCTATTCCGAAATCCGCTTTCTGAATTTTTTTCTTACGCAATCCCATTTTCTCTCACCTCGTTATGGGGGTATTTCACAAATCCATTTTTCGGTATCTGGAAATAGATGGCGTCCTCTGGCTTTAAACCCATGCCGTTTACTTTGTCCGAGGCAAGATCCACACAGATGGGTTCCTGATTTTCCAGTTCCCCGTAAATTCTCGTGAGGGGGCCTCTGAACTCCACTTCCACCACATGGCCTTTCCAGTTTTCCGTCTCCATAGGCTCCGCCTCCCTGGAAATCTGCACGCTTTCCGGCCGTACTCCGTACGTTCCGTCTGTCCTGTGGTACAGGTTCATGGTGCCGATAAAATTGGCTACAAAAGCTGTTTCCGGATGATAGTAGATCTCCTGAGGCGTGCCCGTCTGTTCCACCACCGCATTATTCATCACCACAATCCGGTCCGCCATAGTCAGGGCTTCCTCCTGGTCATGGGTTACCATGATGGTCGTGATGCCAAGCTGCCGCTGGATCCGGCAGATTTCAGCGCGCAGTTTCACACGCACCTTGGCATCCAGAGCTGAGAGAGGTTCATCCAAAAGCAGATATTCCGGCTTCAGAGAGATGGCTCTGGCCAGAGCCGTTCTCTGCTGCTGCCCTCCTGAAAGCTGAGGCGGATATTTTTTTCTGTGCTCGTACAGATCCACCATATGCAGCACCTCTTTGCACCGCTCCTTCCTCTCCTTTTTGGAGAGGTTTTTCTGCTCATTTAATCCGAACAAGATGTTCTGTTCCACCGTCATATGGGGGAAGAGAGCATAGGACTGAAACACAATTCCAAAATTCCGTTTTGCCGGCGGAAGATTGGTACAGTCCTTCCCGTTTATGAGGATTTTTCCCTCCGTGGGGTTCTCAAGCCCTGCAATGATCCTCAGAAGTGTAGTCTTTCCGCATCCGGAAGGCCCCAGGATGCTCACCAGCTCTCCCTTTTCTATCTCCAGGGACACATCCTTTAAGGCTGTCTGGGTATCAAACACCTTTTTCACATGCTGTATGCTTAAAAACGCCATACATATCTCCTTTCCCTGGCTGGCCCTTACTCAGCCGGTTCAGACTTAGCGTCGAACTTGGCCATCCAGTCATTCAGGATCTCCTCACGGCTTGCCGCCGCCCAGGAAAAGTCGTTTTCAATAAGCTGATCCAGGGGATTTCCTTCATATCCTTCGTACGTTCCCACATCGTTGGTGGTGATAATGGGATAATTCTGTTTATACAGCTCCATAGCGCTGTCTGAAATCGCCCAGTCCAGGAAGGTGTATGCCGCAGGATTGATTTCTTCTTTATTGATCAGGGCATTCGCCTCCAGATCCCAGCCGGACCCCTCCTCCGGGAAGATCACTTCCACAGGAGCGCCGTCCTCTTTCTGGCTCAGTCCCGCATACCCAAAGCTGATGCCTACGGCACACTCGCCGGAAGCTGCCATCTTGGCAGGCTTTGAGCCGGAGTGGGTATACTGGGCAATGTTATTGTGCAGGGCTTCCAGATAAGCCCAGCCTTCTTCCTCTCCCATAATCTGCAGGATTGCGGATACGGTCAGAAAGCCTGTCCCGGAAGAATTGGGATTAGACATTACAATGTGCCCCGCAAAAGCCGGATCCAGGAGATCCTCATAGGAAGTAATTTCCGGAAGCCCCAGCTTTTCCGCCTCCACTGTATTTACCACAAAAGCGGTCTCCCAGGCGTCAATTCCCACCCAGGTAGGAACTTCCTTGTCTGATTTAAACTCAGGAAGAATCCGATCCACGCCCTCAGGTGCATAACCCTTCAATCCGTCCTGGTCATCCAGCACCATCATGGAAGATGCCGCCGTTCCCCACACAACGTCTGCCTGGGGATTGTCCTTCTCCGCCAGAAGCCTTGCCGTGATGATTCCTGTAGATTCCCGCACCACGTTTACGGTGATATCGGGATATTCCTCATTAAATACCGCCAGATATTCTGTCACCTGCTCATCCTCCAGAGCCGTATATACGGTGATCTCTCCCTCCGCAGCCTTCTGAATTTCCTCTGCATATCCCACACTGCCAAATACAGATGCCATAGCTGCCGCAGCCAGCAGCAGACTGATTCCTCTTCTTTTCATTTCGTTCTCCTTTCAGGCGATTTCACTTTTTCATCCAACAGATATTCCTCACTGTTCCTCTGCATTTTACTGATCTTGGCCTCCTGCCGCTATCAAAGGGCCGTAAATTGAATGTAAAATAAAAAACCGGCTCCCCTTAAGCCTTCATAAGAATCTTGTAATTTTTCTACTTATCTTTCCGTTTTCCCGCCGCTCCCTCCGTTTTACGTCCCAACCTTTCCTGTAAATTTCCTACAGCCCCGCTGTAAGCTGGGGTAATATAAAGGAAATTGTGCCGCTGATAGAACAAAGAGTTCCGTTTCTGCTGCAAAGCACACTTTTACAGCGCAATCTTCCCCGCCTGCGTTATAAAAAAGGAAACAAGATTCAAACTTGTAATCAAATTAAATTCTACATGAAATGTAAGTAAATTCACCTGTTGAGTTTCTCTTTCTTTTATAGTAAACTGACATGGCTGTAAGCTCATCATAGGGCCATCACAACAGGTAGGAGGAAATCATTCTATGCTTTATATACTGCCCGACTATTATCCTGCTTTTCACTGCACGGCGGATGCCTGTCCGGACACCTGCTGCGCAGGCTGGCAGATTTCCATAGATTCAAAATCCCTGAAACGATACCGGACTTATAAGGGAAAATTTCGCCCCAGGCTGCTTCGCTCCGTACGTTGGGTGAAAAAGACTTTCCGGCAGGACTCCCATGGCCGCTGCCTTTTATTAAATGAGGACAATCTCTGCGGCATGTACCTTCACATGGGTGAGGACAGCATGTGCCGCACCTGTCGTCTGTACCCAAGACACATAGAGGAATTTGAAAACGTCCGTGAGGTTTCCCTTTCCCTATCCTGTCCTGAGGCCGCCAGGCTTCTGCTGGAGCATGAGTCCCCCGTTCGCTTCCGTGAATTTAACCGCCCTTCCAGGGAGGAAGCGTACAAAGATTTTAACCGGCTTCTTTACGCCCGGCTCTGCGCCTCCAGAAAGAAAATGATCGGCATTTTGCAGAACCGGCGTCTCTCTCTGCCCCTTCGCTTGGGACTAGTCTCCTGGCTGGCCTGCAGATTGGAAAAAGAATGGAAGAATGGGACGTCTTCTGACTGGAAAATACTTTTGGAGAAGGCCGAAAGCGGCCATTTTGACGAAATGATTCAGAAAAGATTAAACACCGGGCATAAATCCCGGGGCTTATGGATCAAAAAAATGTTCTCAGCCCTGAAAACCTTTGAAATTCTGCGCCAAGATTGGCCTGTGTGGATCGGTGAAGTGCAAGATCTTCTTTACAAAAGAGGATGGGAATATTATGAGAAAACGGAGAAGGAATTTGCCCAATGGCTTAAAGAAGATTCCCTGGAGTGGCAGATTCCCTTTGAACAGTTAAGCGTATATTTCTTTTTTTCCTATTTCTGCGGTTCTGTCTATAATGGGGAGATATCGGCTTGCGCTCAGCTTGCGGCTGTCCACACCTGGCTTCTATGGGAAATGCTGAAAGCCTGCTGGCTGAGAAATGAAAAGACGCTCTGCCTGGAGGATCTGACAGACCTGGCCTGCCGTTACTCCAGAGAGCTGGAGCACTCCGCCAGCAACCAGAAGCATATGGAAGCTTTTATGATTCAAAACAGATTTTCAAATACGCTCTAGTGTATTGTCTCATTCATTTCTTCCTTCACAAATAAGTCAGGAATCATGGACCTTGTCTCCAGGTTCAGGGAGAACCGTCCGTAATCCTGCACCAGCAGCCCCGTATAGATCATGTCCACAATGGCGATCTGGGAGCACCGGGAAAAAACTGCATTTTGATAAATATACGGCTCATTCCCTGAACACAGCAGAATATCCGCATACCGGTTTATAAGCGCATTTTCATAATTCGTAATTGCAATGGTGGCAGCTCCCGCCTCCTTGGCGATCCGCATGGCGTTCACCGTACTCTCCGATACACCGGTGTAGGAGATCCCCACTGCCACATCCTTTTCATCCAGGTTGCAGGCAAAGACAGACTGCCTGTAAACATCCTGGTAAAAGACGGCATCAATTCCCATATAGATCAGCTTCGTAGCCATATCCTCCGCTACGGCACAGGAATTCTCCGCAGCCGCAATCAGCACCCGTTTGGCTCCTGCCAGGGCCTGGACGCCCCGCATAAGCTCATATACAGAAAGGTTTTTCAAGGTATTTTCCAACTGCCGGATATCCGCGGAGATCACCTTCAGCGGCACATCCACCAGCTTATCCCCCGGCGTCACCTGGCAGGGGATCTTCTCTGCCCCCGCCATTCCTCTCTCTCCCTGTCTGGCCTGCTCTTCAATCAAAGCGGTCTTTAGCTCCCGAAACCCTCCAAGGCCCATGGCCTGGGCGAACCGGATTACCGTAGGCTGGCTCACTTTCGCCTCATTTGCCAGGAATTCAATGGTGAGTTCCCCCGGACGATAATCTCCCTTCAGCAGAATATCCGCTACTTTCTGCTCCGAGAACCGCAGTGTTCTGTATTTTTTTCTGATTTTAAAAGAAAAGGGAACTCCCATGATTTCCTCCCCACTGTTTGGCCGCCCGGAGTGACCTTCTCCGGCGGCCGCAGATGAGTTTTTACGTCCCTCATTATAGTTCCCTTATGTATAATTCATTTAGCCTTTGTCTTAAATCCAGGTAAAAAATTTTATTTGGCGCCAGTTTCAGGATCTCAATGCTATCATACAGCCCAGGGCCGAAGAAAGACTCCCCAGAACCGAAATGCCAAAGTGGCTGAGCATAGTAAGCTGTGCTTCACCCTGAGCCGTCTGGAAGATCGTCAGTATATTTTTCCTCTGTCCCTCCCAGAAGTCCTCCCAAAAAGAAAAATCTGACCACTCTCCTGGGATCATGGAGGCAGGCAGGGAAAAATAGTCCGAGAGAACGAAAAACGCCCCGGCTGCCAGCAGAACGGCTCCCAGATAAAAGGCCGCCCTGCCCCAGGCTGACTCCATTCTCTTTCCCTCCCGGATGAGCAGCCTCACCCCTGCCGCACAGAGAAGGGCAGGCAGCAGCAAAAGCAGATCCCCTGCCAGGGCTCCCCAGAAAACAAAATCTACCCATTCTCCTGCAAGTCCATATTTTAAAGAAAACTGCTCTGTTTCCGCAGCCGCCCGATCCATGTCTGAGAGCTTCATAGAAACAGCCCTCAGGATCTCTCCGTCTGTCTCCTTGGCCTGACGCACCATAAGAGGACGGAAGCTTTGGAAAGTTCCCCGAACCGTGTAGGACTGCTCCTGGCTCCATACCGTCTGTCCTGCCGCATTCTCCGTACCGAAAAGCTCATAGGCGGTCTGCTCATCTAAAAGGCATCCGTCTTCCCACAGGGAGAGTACTTCCCCCTCCGGCAGAACCAGGCGGGGACTGCCGGACGTCAGTACCTCTGTGACTGTATATCTGCTCCCCGTCTCCTGGCAGGTCAAAGTCAAGCCCCCTTGCTCTCCCCAAAAGCACAGGGGGGTTCCCTCACCCGTCCCTCCCTGGATGCCGGCGCCTTCCTCTTCCTGGAGACAGATCTCTTGGGCTGTCTTAGCATCCGCGGCCTCATTTTCCAGGAAAAGAGTTACCGTACGGCTTTCCTCCTGGAGGGACACATTCGCCCGCACACCCATAAAGTACAGGAGGAATACTGCTCCAAAGACCGCGGCTTTTAAAATCTTTTTCATTCTTCCACTCTCACTCTGCTTCCATTCTCCACTGCTTTGTCTGAGGACACAATTACCTCCTGCGACAAAGAGATGATTCCCTCCTGGAGAGCAGCGTACATTTCGTTCTTCTCAAGAACGGTCACGTCTACTCTCCTGGCCCTGGTCTGTGTTCCCAAAACCGTGTCGTATTCCTCCGGAACCAGTACGTATTCCTGCTGCCGCTCATCTACATGAAGAGCTCCCAGGGGCACACAGACAGGATAGGCCGCTGAGCTTTTGGTCACTGTCATCAACGCCCCTTCTCCCATCTCAAGCTCCGTGTCCTGGGGAAGCTGTACCGTCACCAGATATCCTTCTTCCTCTTCCAGAGCCGTTACAGAATCTACTGTCAGCCCTTCCATCTCCTTTCCAGAATCGTCCGTCAGTGTCACCTCATCGTTTCTCGCCACATACTTCTCCTGCTCCTGGGTAATCCTAGCTGTAAACCGACACCCTTTGGATAGATCCGCCATAAGAATGGCCGTGGTATCCGTAGTCTTCTGTCCCGTAGTAACAGCAATCTCGGTAATCAGCCCGGGAGACGGAGCATAAATCTTTCCCCTGACCTCTTTGAGTGCTTCCAGCTTCAAAAGAGCCAGCTCCATCTGCTGGTAGGTCAGCTCATTGGTTCTGGCTGCGCTGCTGCTGGCATTTGGAATTCCTGCCTGCTGTACATTCCTGCTTCCTGTTACCTCTGCCTCGTTGGCTGCGATGGCTGCATCCTCATAGGCATCCTGGGCCGCCTGTACCTGAGCAATCAACTGCTTTTCCTCTGCCGCCGCCTCATCTCCTGCAGCTTCCAGCCGTTCCTGCTGATATTGGGCTAGGGCTGCCTGGGCCGCTTCCTTTTGTGAAAGCGCTTCCTCCGCCTTTTTCTTCGCCTCATCCAGCCTGGACTGCCAGCTCTCCCGCACAGAAGCCTCGATCTCATCTAATTCTGCCTGGGTGGGAGCAGCCGCAGCTTCCCCGGAGGAACTCTCTTCCTCTGTCTGTACCTCTTCTCCCTGATTCTGTTCCTCCTCCGATGGCTCGTTCTCTGCCGTCTCACTCTCTTCTATTCCAATCTCTTGTATTTCGATTTCTTCTATAATTAGATCTCCCTCTTCTTCCGGGAGTGTCTGTGGGTTCTCAGTGTCCTGGATATTTTGGGTATTCTGAGAATCCTGGATTATCTGCGGATTCTGAGAGGTCTGCGGTTCCTCAATGGTCTGCGTACTCTGAGTGGTCTGCGGTTCCTGAGTGGTCTGCGGTTCCTGAATGGTCTGCGATTCCTGAGTGGTCTGCAGGCTCTGAGAGGTCTGCGGTTCCTGGGTCTCTCCGCCCAAAAGAGCCGGGTCTTCTTCAAGGATCAGCTCTGGGACCTCACTTTCCGGTGAGGATCTTGTCTTCGTGGCCGTATTTGGAAGTATGCCCTGGCTCCTTGCCGCCTGCAGGGCCTCATTCACTGCATACTCTATCTGCCACTCCACAGTAGACAGATCCTGCTCCGCCTGTATGTAAGCCTCTGACTTTTCCTCAAAGTCAGCCTGCAGCGCCGCCTCCACCGCACTGTCCTCCTGAGGCTCTTTTTTCTGCTTTCTGAAATCCTCCAAAGCTTTTTTTGCCTCTGCCAAATCCTCTCTGGCTCTCTGCAGCCCTACTCCCGCTCTCTGCGTGGAAAGGGAATACTGCTCCGCAGCGCTGGCCTGCTCATTGGCCTTCTGCATGGCGTTCACATCCTCCTGGCTTTTGGCATCTTTGATCTGAAGTTCCTGCTTTTCCAGCTCTTGCTTCTGCTTCAGAATTGCCTCTTCCAGCAGAGTCATATCGATCTCAAAGAGGAGATCCCCTTCCTCTACCCTTTCCCCTTCATTTACGTAGATGGCCGTCACTCTCTGATCCGGCTCCGTAACCACCGCCGTTTCCTGGTTCTGCACCACCTTCCCGGAAGCCCTCACCTGATGCGTGATCACCATATTGGAAGGACGGTTTGTGGAAACCACCGCTACCCCGGCCTGATCCGCAGCCCGGGACAAAATTGTAAAGCAAAGCATCAGGGCCAGAAAAAGGGCCGTAATTTTTGCCAGCTTTCCTTTCTTCATACTCTCTTCCTCCATATTTAAACGGACATGACTGCCCTTTCATCCTTTCAGAGCCGCCGCCGCAATCCCCTGCTCCAGATACTCCTGCCCGCTTAAGAACACCAGGACAGCAGGAACCAGCATCATCAAAGCGGCAGTAAAACCAAAAGCCGCATCCTTAACCGTAATCTGAGGCAAAAACAAAGACAAGGGCCACAATGACTTTGTCTTTAAAAAGGTCATAGGCTGTTCGATCATATTCCAGGCTTCCAGAAAACCCAGGATCCCTGCGGAGACGGTTCCAGAGGCTCCCAGAGGGAGGCCGATATGAAGAAACAGCCGCAGCTCTCCCGCCCCGTCAATTCTGGCAGCCTCCAGGATTTCCTCTGGAATCCCCGCAAAAAACCTCTGCATAATAAACACCGGAAAGGTAGAAAAGACGGCAGGCAGGATTACTGCCCCGTGGGTGTCTAAAATCCCCATTTGATCCAGTACCAGATATTCAGGAAACATCAGCACCTGAAAGGGCATCAGCATCAGCACCAGGTAGATCATGGACACTGCCCTGCTTCCCGGAAAGCGAAACCTTGCAAGGCTCCAGGCCGCAGGCATCCCCATGAGAAGCTGTCCGCCCACTATGCAGCAGGCCAGCTTAAGAGAATTCCAGAACATAACAAAAAACTGCGGCGTATCCATAAGCAGCTCCACCAGTGAGGCAAGGGATGGAGCCCTGGGAATCAGGTTCCAGGATGCCATGCCCTCTGTCTGGGCCAGCACCGGGCCTAAATTTTCTTCCAGCTCCCACTGCTGCATAAAGGCTCCGCTTACGGCAAACAAGATAGGAAAACAGATCACCGCCGCCAGTACCGAAAGCACGGCGAATCGCAGGGTTGTCTTTAATCTCTTCACATTTCTCCCCCCTATTCCTGTTTGTCCCAGGCTTTCTTTAAGAGCAGCACCAGCAGGAAAACCACCCCTGCATTTACCACGGCCGCCGCCGCTATCTTGTCAAAGGAAAGCTCCCGGAACCAGTTGCTGTAAAGATGCTGCAGAAGATACATGCTTTGGTGGGGATAATCTCCTGCCACCAGCCACGCCTCCCGAAATATCTTAAAAGAATTCAAAAAAGAAAGGACAGAGATGGTATACAGGGACGGCATCAGATTTGGAAGGGTAATTTTCGTAAAACACTGCCATTCTCCCGCCCCGTCTACCCTGGCAGCCTCATAGATATTTTCAGGAATTGCCGCCAGCCCCGCCAGCCAAAGGATCATGTCGTATCCCACATTCTTCCACAGATAGCTGATTACCAAAACCCAAAAAGCCAGATCCGAGCTCATCCAGGCTGCTTTTTCCATGCCCAGCCCTTCCAGCAAGCCATTTATAAGGCCGTTAGAATGAAACAGCACCTTCCACACCAGCACTACGGAAGCCGCAGGGACCGCCATAGGAAGGAGGAAAGCGCTTTTAAAAAAATTTTTTCCAGGCAGGGCCTTCTGCAAAAGCACCGCCAGAGCCAGGGACAAAAGAATCAGCAGCGGAATACAGACCGCCGTAAAACGCAGAGTATTCCCTGCAGCCAGGCGAAAAGCCGTATTTCCAAAAATCTCTCTGTAATTCTTAAGTCCCGTCCACTCCCCGGAGACCGCACTCTGGAAAGACCGAAGTACTACCACGCCAAAAGGCAGTAGTGCAAAGACAATCACGCCCAGAAAATTCGGCAGGAGAAAAAGCACTCCTGCCAGATTCCGTTTGTTATTCCGCCAGGTACAGGTTAATGGTCTGCATGACCGCATTGACCGTTTCTTCTTCACTCATCTCACCATCCAGGCAAAGTATCAGATTTTCCAGCACTGTATTTTTCACAATCTGATCCATAAAGGCCGGTGTATCCAGGCTTTCTGCCAAAGCGGTAAATTCCTCCGCTTCCTCTTCGGTCATCCACATATAATTAAGCTCCACATACTCTCCCGTCTGCGTGTCGGAAGAAGCCATACTGTAGTTTGTATTTTCACCCCATCCATAGCTGGTGAGAAGATTCTCAAAAGCCGTCTTGTTTACCGGCATGGGAAAATACAAGCTCTGGGACTGAACCTCTGCTGAGAGAAGGAACTTGACAAAATCCAGGGCTTCCTCTTGCTTCTGGGATGTGCTAACCACTCCATAGGTATTAACAGGAATGTATACCCCTGATTCCTGCCCCGGCAGGGAGATATAGCTGAATTTTCCTTCCTGTTCATTTATGGTGGCAACTTCGCTCATATCAAAGTAATCTGTCAGCTGGCCTATTTTCAGTTGGATCTCTCCCTGCTGCAGTCCAATCATTCCATACGTAAAATCCCCGTCCCAGGTCATGGGCATGTTAGCGGAAAAAACATACTGCCGAAGATTTTCTTGATATTCATCCATATATTCCTGTCCATACACGGAAACCATGGCTTCCATCTGTACATCATAGACATCCTTTACCAGGTTTACGAACTCCCGAAGCTTTTCACTGTCAATCGTGCCGTCTTCCTTCTGCCAGCTTCCGGCGCAGACGGGGTAAAGAGCTTCTGCCAGTCCCACCACATCTATGGGCCCAATGACAAGCTTCTCTCCGCCGGTCTGCAGAAGCAGGTTTTTCAGATCCTCCACACTTTCCACCTGGCCGATCAGCTCTGATTCTCCCACCAGTACAGGAATGGCAAACCTTGCCGGTACCGCCCAGACACCGTCCTCTGTGCGGTACGTATCTGCAATATTCTCCAGCAGTCCATCACTCTGTGAAAGCTCATCCACCACAGGGGACAGATCCAAAAGCAGCCCCTGTTCCCGGTATGTGTCCACAGACATTCCGTCCAGTAAAAGCAAATCCGGCCCGTTTCCTGCCAGAATATCCGTATTTAATGTCCGCAGGGCATCGGAAACTGTCATGCCGTCCTCTCCTGTCATTCCAGTCTGGTAGTTAATATACACATCAGGATTCGCAGACTGATACAGCACGATGGCTTGACGCAGCTCACTGTTATCCTCCAGGGAATAGATGGTCAGTTCCGTGTCCGGCACTGCAGGCGTATCCGGGGAAAATTCATATTTCAGAATCTGGCACCCTCCGTCTCCATTCAAAACCGCCGCATAAAACACTTCTCCGTCCGCCTCCAATGCGATCAGCCCTACAGCGGGACTGGACAGGGAGCACAAGGTTCCGTCCACGATCTGCTCCACTACACTCCCGCCTGCTGTATGTGAAAAAATCCCTGCCTCTGTAGCATAATACAGGCGGTCTTCTTCCTCCGCAAACACAATAGGATACGTAGAGCTGGTCATAGACTCATAGCTGCTTCCCTGGGCATACAACGCCTCATTCAGGCTTTCATCCCTAGGCTGGGGGGTCCCGCTGTCCAGGTCAATCCCCTGAATTTCGCTGCTGGTCAAAAGCAGCGCCTGGTTCTGGAAGGTTCCAAGAGCATTGGCCCGGTCAGACGATGGCAACTCCAGCAGAGTCTCCCCGGTGCTTCGGTCCAGTGTCATGGCCTGCCCGTTAGCCGCCAGGGCGATCAGGCTTCCTCCTTCGGCCACCGCCAGAGATGTAATAAACTTGTCTTCCGCCATGGGAAAGGCCTGAGCCTGGCCATCCCCTTCAAAATTCAAAATCTCCCAGGCATATCCGTCCTCTGAATTTTCATCCTCCGTCATAACTACCGCTGCTCCTCCCCCCTGCCGGTCCAAAACCGCAGCAGTAATATAAGCCTGACCGTACTCCTGTGGGAGGGAAGCCGCCATTTCCCAGCTTTCTCCCCCGTCCTGGCTGTCAAAAAGCCCAAACAGTACTTCCCCGCCTTCACCTTCGTAGTTTCCCGCAATCCGCAGGGCGCCGTCCTCCATACGGACGATATCTTTTATCTCCGATACCGGCACCTCCAGGCTGGTCTCCAAATACCGGCCCATGGCCGGTTCGCTCTCTTCCTGCGCATACCCCTGAAATCCCCCCAGGCAGGCCGCAAAAAGACCTCCGCAAAGAACCCCTGCTGTGATCCTTTTCCATTTCTTCATCCTGTACTCCTCCTCATTTTGGTATGTTTTATGGAAGTATAAAACGGCAACCTCTAAAAAACCTCTAAAATTAAAATCTAATTTTTTCCTCAGAATAAAACACTTGATTCCGCCAGTATATTATGTTACAATCAATAAGAGAATTCCTCTGTGAGAACGGAGGGCCATGTATCAAAGAAAAACTTTACAGGAATTGACAATAAGCAATAACTTTCTCTTTGGGGCTGTTATGCTGGAAGAGAATAACTGCCAGCGTTTTCTGGAGCTGGCTCTTGATATTCCCATCGGACACGTGGAAGTCAGCCGGGAAAAGAGCCTGGTCTA